>NZ_CAKKTL010000025.1:1009-6499 GCF_920664355.1 Protofrankia sp. CiP1_Cm_nod2 | reverse complement strand
ATCAGGACCGCGGCCATGGTCCCGAGCTGGGTGACCGCGGTGAACGCCGCGCCGGGATCCTCCCAGTCGAAGAACGCCGGGACGATCCGCAGGTGCGCCGTACTGGAGATCGGCAGGAACTCCGTCAGCCCCTGCACGGTGCCCAGCACGACTGCTTCCAGGGCGTTCACTCCCGGCCCCCTCTGTGTGGCTCTGCGTATGGCGTACGTGGCATTGCATGATCAATGCTGGACGTGGCCGCTGTCACCGCGATCGGCACGACAGGGGCGGTGTCGATGATCGGGATACGAGCCGCCACCGGGAGACCTGCTCAGGGTAACCGGCCGGACGCCGTGCGCCCGGCCGCCCCGGATCCGCCGTGGCGGGGCCCGCCGGGTCGCATCGACCTTAGCGGCCCCCGCCCGCGGGCCCTCGCCCGAGGCTCCCCGGAGGGCGGGAGCCGCTGTTCCACTGATCGTCTGTGGATCCCCCGTCGATCCCCCGTCGCTCCCGCGTCGATCGCCGGTCGCTTCCGCACCGGACGTCACCGTCGGTAACTACTGGTGGCACGTCGGGATTCGGCGCGCAACGGCCGGTCCGACGGCCGCTCTAGACTGCCGGCATGCCGGCCGAGACCATCTCCACCGACGAGCCCCCCAGCCTGGTCAGCGACGGGGCGCCAGCGGACGGCCCGGTGGGCGCGACGGCCGCCGCGGCCGTCGGCCCGGGCGTCGATCCCGCTGTGGTGTTCACCGCCTTCTGCGCCGCCGGGCTGTGGCCGGGGCTCGGCCGGACGATCGCGGCCCGCCTGCCCGACGCCGGGATCCGCGCCCCGTCCGACGTGGACGCGGCCCGGCTGGCGACCGTCCCGGGGGTCCCTCCCGCGCGGGCCCGGCGGCTGGTGGAGTCCTTCGCCGCCGCCGGGGGCGCCTTTGCCGCGGCCGAGCTGCTCATCCTGGCCGACCTGCCGGTCCGCCTGGTCCGCCGGCTGGTCGACGAGCTCGGGCCGGGAGTGGCCGACGCCCTGCGTGCCGACCCGTGGGCGCTGCTCGCCGCGGGCGAGGCGGAGCTCACCCAGGCCGACCGGCTGGCCCGGGCCATGGGCGCGGGCCGTGACGACGACCGGCGCGGCCCCGCGGTGGTCGCCCACCTGCTGCGCCGCGCCGCGTCCCGCTTCGGGGACACCGCGGCGGAGGTGGACCCGCTGCTGCGGGCCGCCGCCCGTGACGGGGTCGTGGACCCGGCGGCGGCGCTGGGCAGCGCGGTCGAGGACGGCCAGGTGGTCATCACCGGCAGGCTGGCCGCGCTCGAGCGGTACGCCACGGCGGAACAGACCCTGGCCGAAGGGATCGCGCGGCTGCTGGCCCTCGCCGAGCCGCTGCGCCCCGGATCCGCCCGCCCCCGGCCGGCCACAACGGCCACAACGGCCACGACGGGCACGGCACCGGCACGCCCACCGGCCGCCGGCGAGAACGATGACGATCTTCCTGGCATGTTCGACGCCCTGGACGACATCGACGCCCCCGGCCCCGGGGAGAGCGCGGACGGCGCGGAGCCGGGCGGCCCCGCGGACGCCGCCGCCAGGGAAGCGGCCCCGGCAGCGGACGCGGACGGGAACGACGGGGCGGACGAGGACGACGAGGCGGATGAGGCGGACGAGGGCCTCGCCGCCGTCCTGGCCGGCCTGGACGAGACCCAGCTGCGCGCCGCCCGCACCGCCCTCGACGCCGGTGTGAGCCTGCTCACCGGCGGTCCGGGGACGGGCAAGAGCCGGACGGTCGCCGCGGTTGTGCGGCTCGCCCGCGCCGCCGGCGCGCAGGTGGCCCTGGCGGCCCCGACCGGCCGGGCCGCCAAGCGGCTGGAGGAGCTGTGCGAGTGGCCGGCGAGCACGCTGCACCGGCTGCTGCAGGCGCAGGGCACCTCCGGGACCTTCGCGCGCGACGCCGACAACCCGGTCGAGGCGGACCTCGTCGTGGTCGACGAGGTGTCCATGCTCGACGCCGAGCTCGCCGCGGCCCTTGTCGACGCCTGCGCGGACGGCACCCATCTGCTGCTCGTCGGGGACCCGGCGCAGCTGCCCAGCATCGGCCCGGGCCGGGTGCTGGCCGACCTGCTGGCGGCCGGGGTGGTGCCCGTGACCGAGCTGCGGCGCCTCTACCGGCAGTCCGAGGGCGGCGGGATCGCGACGCTGGCGACGGCCGTGCGCGCCGGCGAGCTGCCCCCGCCCCCGTCCGGGCCGGACCGCGAGGTGGTCGTGGTGCCCACCCGCGGCTCGGGCGAGGCGGCACACCGGGTCGTCCAGCTGGTCACCGGCTCCATCCCGCGGGCGCTGGGCATCCCGGTCGCGGACATCCAGGTGGTGACCCCCGTCCACGGCGGCCCCGCGGGGACGCAGGCGCTCAACGCCGCGCTCAAGCAGGCGCTCAACCCCGGTGCCGGGGCGGCCGGCGGGTTCGACGTCGGGGACCGGGTGGTGGCCACCGCGAACCATCTCGACGACGGGTTCGCCAACGGCGAGATCGGCGTGGTGACCGCGACCGGTGACAAGGGCGCGCTCACGGTGGCGTTCCCCGGCGGGGACGTGGTGGTCCCGGGCGGGATCGTCGGGGACCTGCGGCACGGCTGGGCGGTCACGGTCCACCGGGCCCAGGGCAGCGAGTGGCCGGCGGTGGTGGCCGTGTTCCCCCCGGAGGCGGGCCGGATGCTGACCCGTCCGCTGATCTACACCGCGTTGACCCGGGCGCGGCGGCACCTGTCGGTGGTGTCCGTCAACGGCCCGGCGCTGCGGGCCGCGGTACACAGCGCCGGTGGCCGGCAGCGCGCCACCCTGCTGCCGGTCCTGCTCGCCCAGGAGGTCCAGCCTGAGGCGGCCGACGAGGAGGGACGGCAGGACGGATCATGAGCCCATCCGAGCTTTCCCCCGCCCCCGTGCGGGCCGTGGCCGATCAACCGGCCGGCACCGACGATCGGCAGGCCGGCACTGTGAGTACCGTCTCGCTGGTGAGTGCCGACTTTTCCGGGAGCCCGGTGGCGGATCCGCCCGCGTCGGCGCCCCCCGCGCCGGCAGCGGTGCCGGCCGCGCCGGCGTCTCCACCGGCGGTAGGGCTGGAAACGGCGGTGGCGTCGAGCGCGGCACCGGCGGTGGCACCGACAGCACCGACAGCGGTGGCGGCACCGACAGCGGTGGCGTCCCGCCCGGAGGCGGCGCGCGTCCCGTCGGCGGCCGTTCCCGGCGAGGCCGAGCGGCCGCCGGCCACGCCCGACTGGGTGGCGCACGGGGAGCGCTGGCTGCGCCGGCTGCTGGTCGTCGGCACCATCGCCGCGATCGTGATCGGGGCCATCGCCCGCTTCGCGACCCCGAGCCATCTCTGGCTGGACGAGTCGCTGACGGTGGAGATCGCCCGCAGGCCGGTCGGCGGCCTGCTCGACGCGCTGCGGCGGGACGGCTCACCGCCGTTGTACTACCTGTCGCTGCACGTGTGGATCTCGATGTTCGGGACGGGTGACGTCGCCGTCCGTGCGCTGTCGGGCATCCTGTCGCTGGTCACCCTGCCGGTCGCCTGGATCGCCGGCCGCCGGGTCGGGCGGATCGCGGTGACGTTCGGCAGCGGTGACGCCGACACCCCGCGCCGGGCGGGCCTCGCCGCCCTGCTGCTGTTCGCCTGCTCGCCGTACGCGATCCGCTACGGCAGCGAGACCAGGATGTACTCGCTGGTCGTCCTGCTGGTCCTGCTGTTCGGGCTGGCCCTGGTGCGGGCGCTGGAGCGGCCGTCCCGCCGCCGGCTGGTGGTGCTCACCGTGGCCACCTCGGCGCTGGTCTACACCCACTACTGGACGTTCCTGCTGCTCACCACGGTCGCGGTCTTCCTCGCGCTGCAGGCGCTGCGCCGGGCGAACTACCGCCGCCCGGCGCTGTCGGCGCTGGCGGCGATGCTCGCCTCGGCGGTGGTGTTCGCGCCGTGGATGCCGTCCTTCCTGTTCCAGATGCTGCACACGGGCACGCCGTGGGCGGCCCGGGTGCAGGCGCAGGTGCTGCTGGACACGGTGTTCGACTGGGCCGGCCCGACCTCGACCGGCGCGCTGCTCGGGGTGGTCCTGCTCGCCGCGGCCCTGCTCGGCCTGACCGGGCGCCCGCAGGACGACGGGCTGCACATCGTCCCGACCGGGCGGGTGCCCGGCCGCTACCTGGTCGCGGTGTGGCTCCTCCCGCTCGCTCTCGCCTACCTGGTCAACACCACCGGCGGCAGTGCCTATACGGAGCGTTACACCGGGATCTCGCTGCCGGCCTGCCTGCTGCTCGCCGCGCTCGGCATCGGCCTGCTGCCCGGCCGGGCGCACGTCACGCTGCTGGTCATCGTCTGCGTGACCGGGCTGTTCGGCGGCTGGCACATGGCCCGGCAGGAACGCACCCAGAGCGGGGAGATCGCGAACCGGATCGCGGCGCTGGCCCGGCCGGGTGACGTGGTCGCCTACTGCCCCGACCAGCTGGGCCCGGCGGTGTACCGGGCGATCGAGCGCCGCGGCGGCCTCGACGTCCGGCAGATCGTCTACGCCGACACCAGCGGGCCGGCGCTGGTCGACTGGGTCGACTACGCGGAACGGATGCGACGGGCCTCCGGCGCCGACTTCGCCGCCCGGGTGAACGCGATGGCCGGGCCGGGGCACGCGGTGTTCCTGGTCCGGGCGGACGGCTACAAGACCCTGGAGGGGGCCTGCGCGGTCGTCTCCGACCAGCTGGCCGCCCTGCGCGACCGCACCTTCCAGGTCGACCGCCGCATGGTCTACGAGGGTGCCTCGCTGGAACGCTTCTCCACCCTGCGCTGACGGGCAGGCCGCCGCTGCCGGCAGCCACCCGGCCGGGCCGCCGCCGACGTCGCTGTCGGCAGCGGCGGCGACGACGTCGGCGACGGCCCGCGGCCCGGCCGCTGGCAGCTCACCGTCATCACCAGCAGCGCCATCGGCAGCGTGTAGTGGTTGAAGTACGACTGCTTGTTCATGACGTCGAGGGTCAGCAGCACCACGGCGGCGCCCAGGCAGAACCCGGCCGCGTCCGCGCGCACCCGCCAGGCCAGCAGGTAGGCGCCGGCCAGCGCGAGCAGCATCGGGGCGAACCCGGCCGTGACCCCGGCGTGAGCCAGCACGCCGGGGATGGACAGCGAGTCACCCCGGACGGGGTAGCCCAGGTTGGTCGTCACCGCGTCCGCCCAGAAGTCCGCCGGCCCGGCCAGCACCCAGGGGGCCACCAGCGCGGCGGCGGCGCCGGCCGCCACGAGCACCCGCCGGGGCCCGAACGCCGGCCACATCGCCGCGACCGGGGCCAGCAGCACCAGATGCTGCTTGCTGGCCAGGGCGAGGGCGAACGCGACGGCCGCCCAGCCCGGCCGGCCCGCGCGCACCGCCCACACCATCCCGGCCAGGCAGGCGATGAGCAGCGGCTCGGTCCAGGACTGCTGCAGCGCGTACATGGCGCCGGGGATGACGAGCACCATCAGCGGCAGCGCCGCCGGGACG
>NZ_CAKKTL010000025.1:0-658 GCF_920664355.1 Protofrankia sp. CiP1_Cm_nod2 | reverse complement strand
AAGCAGCGGGATCCGCGGGCGCCGCCGAAGCAGCGGGATCCGCGGCAGCGGACCCGTCCCGCGGACCGGATCCGCTGCCCCGCGTGCCCGCGTCCCGCCGCGCGTCCCGGCCGGGGCCGGCCACGCCGGCGATCCGGCGGACCGTGGCGGCGGCGAGCACCAGCGCGGCCAGCAGGCCGTAGCGGACGTCCCCGAGCAGCAGGTGGAACGGCGCGAGCAGCAGCGTCGTGCCGGGCAGGTAGGGGTAGACGTCGAACAGCCCGTACACCTGGTATTCGGCGCGGCTGGGCGCCCACTGCTGCCGGTACATGTCACGGCCGTCGAACAGGCCGCCGGCGGAGACCTGCAACAGGTGGAAGACGTCGATCCGGGGCGTTGGCGCCGCCAGGATCATCGCGACGCCGGCGGCCACGACCAGGCCGGCCACCGGCCAGAAGCAGGCCGGCGAGGCGAGCCGGCGGGCCGCCCGCCAGCGGCCGTCCGGCGCCGGCGGGCGGGCCCACACCAGGACCGCCCCGGCGGTGAGCAGCCCGGCGGCCACCCCGAGCGCGTCGGAGAGGTCCGCCCACCGCCCGGCCGCGTAGTAGCGGGGCCGCAGCGCCACGCCGGCCGCGAGCAGCCCGGCCACGCCCGTCCACGCGGCGGTGTGCCAGCTGCC
>NZ_CAKKTL010000024.1:26490-35594 GCF_920664355.1 Protofrankia sp. CiP1_Cm_nod2 | reverse complement strand
GCCCGAAGAGCGGGGCGCCCAGCCCCGTGGTGGGCGTCTCCGCCACCGGGGCCACGGTGGGCCGCACCCCGCTGGCGGAGAAGACCCCCTGGGTGCTCGCGAAGGTGACCGGCAGGCCGGTGGCGATCCCGGAATAGGTGGCGACCGCCGCGCCGGTCGGAATCCCCGGCACGACCCGGAAGGGAATCTTCGCCTTGGCGAGTGCCTGCGCGTCGGCGGTGCCGATTCCGGTCAGCCACGGATCCGAGGAGTACAGGCGTACGACCCGCTCACCGGCACGGGCCCGGGTGACGACGACGGTGGTCGCCGCGGTCGCGTCCAGGACTGGTTTTGCCACGTCGGTATCGCCGATCCGCAGCACCTCGCCGGGCAGCTTGGCGACAATCTCCGGGGCGACGTCCGGATCGACGATTACCGAATCGGCCCCGGCCAGCGTCTCGGCGGCGAGAACTGTCAACAAACCGGGGTCGCGTGGGCCTGCTCCAACGAGGGCGACCGGGGTCAGAGGCTTCTTTGTGCGGCGGGTGGCCATGATCAGCGATTTCCCATCAGCGTCTGTGCTCCGGCGGACAACATCGTGTCCGCGAGGCGCTCTCCCAGCGCCCCCGGGTAAGTCGGCGGACCCGGTGATCCCGCGCCGGAGAACACGCTCCCTCTCCGGCAACGCGACCACGGCCCGTGGTCGAATGGCACCGGCGCCCGATGTTCCGGTGGACGCCATCGCGACCTCGGCGAAGGCGCCGACCAGCGCACCGCGACCGGCCTCAATGGCCGCCGGGTAGGCACGCTCGGCAACAACAGCAGCCCGCGATGGTGGACCGTCCAGTACAAACCGTAGCAGCCCGCGGGGAGTTGCCTGTCGTCGGTACAGTCCGCGCGCTCGAACCTGGGCTTCGACGCGTCCTGCTCACCTACGTGTTCGACTGCCAGCGCCTCCCTCCCGTCACCTCGCCGGACCTCTGCCCGGACGTCGCCATCTTGTTGAACGCTCCCGCCCGCGACATCCCGCCCACGGGACGGGACAACTCCGGCGCCTGTCGACAGGCTCTGCCGGATCCACAGCCCCGGGCAGCTCGTACACTGCTTCGCGACGCGCCGCCGAACCCTGCCCGCTGATCCAACAGCCCGCTGATCCAATGCGTCTATCGGCGCGGCCCTTATCCGAGTATCGACGTTACCTCGTATCGGCAGGATATTCAGTCCCGGACCGGGTTTGTGCCGCTGCGTCATCCACCGGGCCACCCGTTGGGCCTCGTATTGCGGCCGCCGGACGACGCGTCCGCGCCGGCCGCGGCCGGCCGCTAGGGCACCTCCGGCAGATCGGGTAACGAGACCACCGCGGGAGTCTCCCGCGGCAGATCGAACAGCTCCCGCAACGCCTCGGCGTAGGAATCACCGCCGGGGGCGGCGGCGAGCTGCTGGACCCGCACCGTCGGCGCGTGCAGGATCTTGTCCGCCACCCGGCGCACCGCCCCCTCGACCACGGCCCAGTCGCGCGCGTCGAGGTCGGGCAGCCGGGTGTGCAGCCGCAGGAGCTCCTCCCGGACGACGGCGGCGGCCTGGGCCCGCAGCGCCACCACCGTCGGGGCGACCCGGTGCGCGCGGCGGCGGTCGAGATAGGCGCTGACCTCGGAGGCCACCAGAGTCCGCACCGACTCGACGTCGCTGACCGCCTGCTGGCCCTCAAGGGCCGTCCGCAGCGTGTCGAGATCGATAAGGGTGACGCCGGGCAGTTCGCGGACGGCCACGTCGACGTCCCGCGGGAGCGCGAGGTCGAGCAGCACCAGTGGCCGGCCGCCGCGGCGGGCCAGCGCGTCGGCCACCACGCCCCGGGTCAGGACCAGCCCGGACGCGCCGGTCGAGGAGATCACCAGGTCGGCCCGGCCCAGCTCGCCCGCCAGGTGCGTGAGCGGAATCACTTCGGCACCGTAGGTGTCGGCGATCCGGTGGGCCCGCGCCGCGGTACGGTTCGCGACGACGAGGTCGGTCGCGCCGGCCCGCCGTACGACCGCCGCGGCCAGCGCCCCCACCGCCCCCGCGCCCACAAGCAGGACGCGTCGGCCGGCCAGCGCGCCGTCGGCGGGCGTGTTGCCGGCGGGTGCGCTCCCGGGTAAGGGGTCGGCCGCGTCGGCGGGCGGCGGCCCCCACTCGGCCGCGACCAGCCGTACCCCGACGGAGACGATCGACGCCCCGGCGGTGCCGATCGCGGTTTCGCTGTGCGCCCGTTTACCGACCCGCAGGGCCGTCTGGAACAGGCCCTCGAGGGTGGCGCCGACGCTCGCCTCGGCCTGGGCCACGCGTAGGGCCGACCGGACCTGGCCGAGGATCTGCGCCTCCCCCACCAGCATGGAGTCGAGCCCGCAGACGACCGAGAACAGGTGGCCGACGGCCCGTGCCTCGTGGTGGACGTACAGGTGCGGGGCGAGATCCGCCAGCTGGGTGCCGGTGATCCGGGTGAGCTGGTCGGAGACGTCGGCGACGCCGCCGTGGAAGGTCTCCACCTCGGCGTAGATCTCGGTGCGGTTACATGTCGAGAGCACCACGCTCTCCGCGACGGATCCGGCCTGCGACAGGTCGTACAGGACCTTCGGGACGTCGTCGTCCGGCACCGCGGCCTTCTCCAGGGTGGACGTGGGCGCGCTGCGGTGGTTGAGACCGACGACCAGCAGGCTCATGACGTCTCACCCCCGGTGGTGGCCCCCCTCGCGGTCCCGCCCGTCCCCCCGGGCGTGCCCACCAGCGGGCCGTCGGCGCCCCGCGTTCCCGGTGCCGGCGGCCCGGTGGGCGCACGGGTCACCACGGCCAGCCGCGGGTCGGCGGGCTCACCGGGGCGGCCCGCCCGGCGGCCGGGTGGACGCGTGGGTGCGGCCACACCGCCCGTGGCCGGCGCCGAACGCTTGCGAGCCTCGTGGAACGACAGGATCTGCAGTTCCACAGCGAGATCAACCTTGCGCACGTCCACTCCCACCGGCACCGACAACGCGATCGGCGCGAAATTGAGGATGCTCGTGATTCCCGCGGAGACAAGGCGGTCACACACTGCCTGCGCGGCCGCGGCCGGCGTGCAGATGACACCTATCGTCACCTGGTTGCGTTCGACAAGTGCTTCCATCTCGTCGAGCGGGCTGACCGCGACGCCGCCGACGGACTCGCCGATCCGGTCGGGATCGACGTCGAGCAGGGCGACCACCCGGAATCCCCGGGAGCGGAAGCCGGCGTAGCCCGCGAGCGCGTGGCCGAGGTTGCCGACCCCGACCAGCACGACCGTCCGGTCCTCGGTCAGCCCGAGCTCGGCGGCGATGCGGCCGAGCAGGAAGTCGACGTCGTAGCCGACGCCACGCGTCCCGTACGAGCCCAGGTAGGACAGGTCCTTGCGGACCTTCGCCGAGGTCATGCCGGCCGCCTTCGCCAGCGTCTCGGACGAGACCGTGCGGACCGCCCGGTCGGCGAGCGAAGTGAGGACCCGCAGGTAGAGCGGGAGGCGGGCGACCGTCGCCTCGGGCACGGACGAGCGTCCACGGGCAGCGCCGGCCGCCCGCCGAAGCTCAGTCATGTACGGCTCCCGCCCCACTCAAGACGCCCGGCCGCCGACGACGCCGGGCGCGCGGCCCCACAGTGCTCCGCTACCAGCTCCGCGGCGGGCGCCACGGTCGGTCTCGCGGTCGAACGACGCCGGTGGACGGCTGTCGGGGCGAGTTTACGACCTCGTGAAGGACTTCACGAAGTTGACATGATCTTGCACTCGGGTACGCCACGCGGCCGGCCCGTGATCATTTCTTGGACCGCCCCCAGCGGCCGACGGTCAACGCGCGCCGTAGACGGGCCTCCTCGACCCGCCAGTAGCCGTGCTCCCGCCCGTCGACGAGGATCACCGGGACCCGGTCGCCGTAGGCGTCGGCGAGCTCGGCCGAGGTGTCGACGTCGGTCTCGGTCCAGCCGGTGCCGGTGTCGGCCGCCACCCGGGCCACCGCGGCGCGGGCGTCGGCGCACAGGTGACAGCCGGCCCGGACCAGCAGGGTGATCCGTCGATCCGCCGCCCGCGCGGCACCGCCAATGGCGGCGGCGCCGCCGGTGACGTCGACGTCCGCCCGTACCTCGGCGCCGTCCACACTGGCACCGCCGTGCACGCTGTCAGCGCCACCGCCGGCGCCTCGACCCGCGGGAACCCTCGTCATCGCTGCGACCATCCGCTTCGATCATCATTTTCGATCATCAAAAGGCGCCGGGGCCGAAAAGATCCCCCGCACCGGGCAACAAAGCCGGAAAAGCACTTCGTCCCAGCACATGATGACGACCGTGCATCTTCACCTCGCTCCCCATGCCCGCCGGCAGGTCGTTGGCTACACTCAACTTTCCAAAGGGTTCCGGAGGATCAAAGGTAGCGCGATCATGCTCTTCACGCGCGCGGAGTTCCTGTCGAATCCGGGAGATGCGACGGATCCAGCTCCCCGGACGACTCGATGACGCCGCCCGCGCGGGAGGGGCGCCCGTCGGATCGCCACGGGGTCCCCTGGTCTCCGATCCGCGGGTTGCCGACCAGGCCCGTCTGATGGCCGTTGACACACCTCGACGCCCCTGACCCGAAAGGAGCAGGAAGCGGTCGCGTCGCCGTCGGCTTCGTCCGACCTGATCCGACACCCACCGGAGAATCCCGGTTCTCGAGCGGGCCACACCCCGCCCCGCCGGGCCTCCTCGATCTTTGGAGCCAGCATGCCCTCCGCCCTTTCCCGAACGTCGCGGGGGCGTGGAAGCGAGGACCCCCGCCCGGTGGACGGCCCGAGGCCCGGCCCGGTCTGTGCCGTCTCCCGCGGCGCCGCGGACCGATCACCGACGTGAACCCGCTGTGGGCGCAACCAGCTCTCGATCTCCGCGGCCGCGCGGCGCTGTGCGCCGGCTCCGCCCAGGTCGTGATGCCACGTGCCGATCCCACCTGTTGCCCGGCGCTGCGCGCCGAGCTGGCCCGCATTACGATCATGCTCCGGGCGGCCACGCCGGTCGGCCCCCCCATGGCCCACTCGGCGGGAGGGGCCTCGCCCGGCCAGCGGACGGCCCAGTCCACCTCCCCCGACGGCCTGGCCGGCCACGGGATGCCCGTCCCCGACGAGTCACCGTCGAACGCCCACCGGCCGGACGCCGAGCTCGCGGACCTGGTGCGCAGCGCCCAGCAGGGCGACGGCGAGGCGTTCGGGGAGCTCTACGACCTTTACATGGACATGGTCTTCCGCTACGTCTACTACCGGATAGGCAGCCGGACAGCGGCCGAGGACATCGTCAGCGAGACCTTCCTGCGCGCGCTGCGCGGCATCAGGACCTTCACCTGGCAGGGGCCTGACATCGGCGCCTGGTTCATCACCATCGCCCGGAATCTGATCATTGACTCCAGGAAGTCCCGACAGGCCCAGCTGGAGTTCCCCACCGACGACATCCTCTCGGCGGGGCGGGATCATGTCGTGTCCGGGCCGGAGGAGTCGGTACTGGACGTCATCACCGGCCGGGCCCTCATGGACGCCGTCCGCACGCTCAGCCCCGACCAGCAGGAGTGCGTGGTGCTGCGCTTCGTCGAAGGGCTCTCCGTCCGGGAGACCGCGCTGGCGATGGGCAAGAACGAGGGCGCGATCAAGGCTCTCCAGTACCGGGCCGTGCGCGCCCTGGCCCGGCGGCTCCGGGAGAACCCGGCCTGAAACCATTCCCGGCGCCACGGCCGGCCCGGTCCGGTCCCCAGTCCGGTCCGGGTCCGGTCCGGGTCCGGTCCGCCACTGCCGGCGTGGACCCGGTACAGCCGGTACGACCCGGCGCAGCCGGCGCGGCCCGCCGCGGGCATCCCCGGGTAGCGCCGCGGGCGGTGGCCTGCCAGGCGCCGGCCGTACACCCGGCGGACAGGCTCCCGGTGCCGCCGCGGGCGCTGGGCGTCCCGGGTACCCGCGGGCCGCGGATGCGCTGGTACACCGCCACGGGCCGTTCGCACCGTACGCTTCGCACGTCAACGCTTCTTCCAGGTCACCGTGACAGCACCCAGGTCACCGTGACAGCACCGTGACAGCTCCCGGATCACCGTGACAGCTCCCGGGTCACCGTCACAGCACGCTCCTTCCCCGCGCCGCGCACGCCCAGGAGATCATGATGCGGTTTCGACCACGCCCGCAACGGTCGGCGGACGACAAGGCCCGCGCGGCGGATGCCGAGGCCGCCGCCACCGCGGCCCTGAAGGTGGCCGCCGACCAGACGGCCAAGGCGCCGCCGGACCCGACCGCGGCGGCCTTCTTCGACGTGGACAACACCATGATGATGGGAGCGTCGATCTTCTACTTCGCGCGCGGGATGGCCGCGCGCGACTTCTTCCAGTCCCGCGACCTGCTGCGGTTCGGCTGGCAGCACGTCACCTACCGGGTTCTGGGGCAGGAGAACACCGACGGGATGCGCGACGTCAAGGAGGCCGCGCTCGCGTTCGTCGCCGGCCGTGAGGTCGCCGAGATCGTCCGCTTCGGCGAGGAGATCTACGACGAGCGGATGGCGGAACGGATCTACTCCGGCACCCGGGCCCTGGCCGAGCAGCATCTCGACGCCGGGCAGCGGGTGTGGCTCGTCACGGCCACCCCGGTGGAACTCGCCTCGGTCATCGCCCGGCGGCTCGGGCTCACCGGCGCGCTCGGAACGGTCAGCGAGGTCGTGGACGGACGTTACACGGGCCATCTCGTCGGGGAGCCGCTGCACGGCCCGGCCAAGGCAGCCGCGGTACGCGCGCTCGCCGAGCGCGAGCAGCTGGATCTTTCCCGGTGCTGGGCCTTCTCCGACTCGATCAACGACCTGCCCATGCTGTCACTGGTCGGCCACCCCGTCGCGATCAATCCTGACCCCGACCTCAAGGCCGTCGCCCGGGAGCGGGACTGGCCGATCAAGGACTTCCGCACCGCCAGGAAGGCCGCCCGGATCGGTGTGCCGACAGCGGCCGGGGTGGGCGCGCTCGCCGGCGGGGTGGCGGCCGGCATGGCGCTGCGCCGGCGCTATATCGGCGTGGCCGGCTGACCACCGAACGGCCCCGCCGTCCCTCGTCCTTCCGGACAGCCCTGCCACCTTCTTCTCGGACGCTTCTCGGACGCTTCTTGGACGCTTCTTGGACGGCCGACCGGACGCCTATCGAACGGCCGGGCCCGACTGGACAGCGGGCCGACGGGACGGGCCGGGCCGGCTGGACAGCCGAGACCGGGGCCGGGGCGCCTACCGGCGGCCGCTGGGCATGCCGGGATCGTTCGGCGTGCCCAGCCGGGTGGTGCGTCGGGCCCGCTCCGGCGGCGGCTCGGGCCGCCGGGCCACCCAGGCGATCGACAGGACCGAGGCCACCTCGATGACGGCCAGCCACACCGCCAGAAAAAGGTCATCTATGACGACCAGGACCGCGACCACGGCGGTCACCGACAGTACATATCCGGCGACGATGCCGCGGCCCACCCAGGTCCGCCGCGATCTCGCACGCCACCAGCCCACCCGCTGCCCGTCCACGGTCGTCACGGGTCAGAAGAATACCGACCGGCGCTGCATCAGCAGCCCGTAGAGGGAATGCTGAATCGTCTCCCGGATGCGGTCCGTGAGCTCGAACACCAGCATGGGGTCCTCGGCGGCCGCCGGGTTCGGTGATTCCGTCTCCACCGGTTCGCCGAACTCGATGAACCATTTCGACGGCAGCGGTACCAGGCCGAGGAGACCCAGCCACGGAAACGTCGGGGTGATCGGCAGGTAGGGCAGCCCGAGCAGCCGGGCGAACGTCCGGAAGTTCCCGATCATCGGGTAGATCTCCTCGGCCCCGACAATCGTGCACGGGACGATGGGGACGCCCGTGCGCAAGGCGGCCGAGACAAAACCTCCACGGCCGAAGCGCTGCAGCTTGTAGCGTTCGCTGAACGGCTTGCCGATCCCCTTGAAACCTTCCGGCCAGACCCCCACCAGGTGGCCAGCGGCAAGCAGCCGTTCGGCGTCCGCCTGGCAGGCGAGGGTGTTGCCGGTCTTGCGCGCCAGCGGTGCGAGGAACGGCATGGAGAACACCAGGTCCGCGGCGAGTATCCGCAGGTGCCGGTGGGCCGGATGATGGTCCATTATCGCCAGCGAGGTCATGATCGCGTCCAGCGGCAGGGTACCGGAGTGGTTGGCCACGATCAGCGCGCCGCCGGTGTCCGGAACGTTCTCCAGACCGCGCGTCTCGACCCGGAAATAGTTCTGGTAGACCGGACGCAGCAGCGGCGCGATGACGTTCTCGGTCAGGTCCGGGTCGAAACCGTGCTCGTCGACCACGTAGTCGCCGGTGATCCGGCGCCGCAGGAACGCGAGAAAGCCCGCGAGCGCCCGTTCCAGGCTGCCCGCGTTGGCCAACGGCTCGGACGGCAGTGCGGACGCCTGCCCGGCGCCGACGTCGTCGGCGGGAGCGGTCCGGCCGGAAGCAGCCGCCCGCTCCCCGGAGGCCCACGTGTCACCGGCCTCCGCGGTGGAGAACTCCCCGGGCTCCGGCGGTTCCCAGGATGCCTGGGGCTCCCTGGGAACCGCCGGGCCCCGCGCGCCGGCACCGTCAGGGCCTGCCGCGCCGACGCTGTCCAGCCGGGCGCCGACGCGACGTGCCGGCTCCCGGCCATGCGGCGCCAGCTCCCGGCCATGTGGGGGACCGGTGTCACGCCAGCGCTGGCCGCCGAAACGCTCCGCGTCCGTCTCCGTCCCCGCCGTCCCCGCTGGCGCGGTCGGCGCGGTCGTGGCTGAGGGGGGCGGATCGTTCCGGCGCGGGTCCGGGCCGGGGCCCTCGGCCCGCTGGGGGCCGGCGGCGCTCCCGCCGTCGGCCGGCCCACCGGCGTCGGTGCCGCTCACGGCGACCGGGTCATCGTGATCGCCCTCTGCCGGGTCCCGCGGCCGGGAACGGCGTTCCACCGCGCCACCGCTCGCCCTGACGCGGGCGTCCTTGCTGCCCAGCGGGATGATGCGCGCCTCACTCACATCCGTGACCACCTTTTCGCCGGACTTGCCCTGATACTCTGCGTGAGTCGCATACTCTGTGTGAGCTGGTACCCTGCGCGAGCTGGCCGATACCCTGTGCGAGCCGGCTCTGCGGGGGCCGCCCTGCGTGGGCT
>NZ_CAKKTL010000024.1:0-26134 GCF_920664355.1 Protofrankia sp. CiP1_Cm_nod2 | reverse complement strand
TGGCCCTGCGTGGGCTGGCCCTGCGTGGGCTGGCCCTGCGTGGGCCGACAGGATGCTCCTCGGATTCCCCGGGTGGGTCCCCGGGCCCGCGGCTTTTCCGGGGCCTGAGGGTGCGCGGCACCTGCGTGGCCGCTGATGTGGCCGCGCGCTCCTCGGCCGGCCGGCGCCGGTGGACGACCACCCGCCCGGCCCACGCCCCCGGCGGCCCGCTCGCCGGTCGACCGCCGCTATCCAGCGGCCCGCCAGCCCACGCCCCACGTCTGCCGGGCCGGGCCGCGCGGGGGACATCGCGTGGTGATCACCGTCATGACCAGGTTCAACTCATCCGTCTCCCGTCCGCATCCGTCTCCTGTCCAGTGCCGGTCCGTCTCCCGCACGCCCTACTCCCTGCCCAACGTGGAAGCCACCCAAAGGTGGTGACGATGGTCGCGACGCCCCGGCCAGCCTGGTCATGACGTCCCGACCAGCCTGCGGCGCGCGAGTACGTCCAGCAGGGCCCGCTCCAGGCGGACCACGGCGTCATGGTCGATCGCGAAACGCATCGGACGGTCCCGTACGAAGTCGTCGAAGGTCTGTTGTGTCGTGAACCGCGGAATGTAGTTGAAGACGTGTTTCAGCCGGGTGGTGTCGACCGCGCGCCCATGCGCGAGGAAACCGAGCTGTTCGGCGGAGAAGTCCAGCAGGCGGGATCTGCGGATCAGGTTCCCCAGCGTGACCACGGCCGGGGACGGTACCGGCAGCGGCGCCCGCCCGGCCCGCCGCACGGCCTGGGAGAGCAGGAGGACACCGTCCCCGGCGACGTTGAACGTGCCCGGATGGTCCTGGACGGCGGCCTGGATAAGCACGGCGAGCGCGTCCTCGCTGTGCAGGAGCTGGAGGCGCGGATCAAAGCCGAGTACCGTCGGGACGACCGGCAGCTCGAAGTACCGGGTCAGCGGACTGTCGATACCGGGGCCGATGATATTGGTGAATCGCAGCACGCTGACAGTGACGTCGGGCCGCCGGCGGCTGAAACCCCGGACGTATCCCTCGACCTCCAGGGCATCCTTGCTGTAACCCCCGCGAGGCAGGCTGCGCGGCTCCATCTCCTCGGTGAACAGCGCCGGATCAGAGGGTGATGATCCGTAAATCGTCGTGGTGGACTTGACGATCACTTTTGTGACGCTCGGCGCCTTCTGGCACGCGGCGAGGAGCTGCATGGTGCCGATGACGTTGATTTCCTTCATCGTGGCCCGGCCGCCGGCACCGAGCGGAGTGGCGATCACATTCAGATGAAGGACGGTGTCGACAGCGGCGGCACTGATTACTTTCGCGATCAGCGGATTACGGATGTCCGCACGGACGAACTGGGTGCGGCCGAGATCGTCGCGGGGCGGCACGGTATCGACCCCGATCACATTCTCGATCTCCGGGTCGGCCGCGAAGACACTCGCCACCTGTGCGCCGAGCGGCCGGGAAACACCGGTCACCAGCACGCAGCGTGGTCGCATTTCTCGTCGCCCCCTGCCCCGATACCCGGGCCCATGCTACGCCCTGGCGTTGTCACGCCAGAAACATCGTGGAGTACATGGCGTGGCGTCCTATTGGTCAACAATAACCAACGTCACCCAACGTCGACTATTGACGAGGAAGCATAACTCGAGGCGACACCACAGGCTCATCCGGTAACGATTCCGCCGGTCTCGTCCGACAACGATTCGCAGGCCACATCCGATGACATCACCCGGCCCGGCATCGCCACCGGACCGGGAACAGCAGCCACGCAATCGAATACGGAACACCAGGTAGTCAACCGAGCACAAAAGGTGGCAACGGAAAAGCGGGACCGTCATCACGAAAGCGGATGGTAGCGGCAATGTCACAGAAAGATCTGCCGGTAACGGCAGCCAGACAGCCCCCGATGGCCGTCCGACGGATGCCGGCCGATGCGGCCAGCGATCCAGCAGGCTCCCCCACGGGACGAGAGCGGCGGGGCCGACGCGGCAAGACCGACACCGCGGAGCCGACGGGCGGGGCCGACGCGGCGCGACCAGGGGACAGCAGGGCCGCCACCGGCGAGCGGAGCCGTCGAGAGCGGGGCGACGGGAGCGACAGGGCGACGGGAGCAGCCCGTCCACAGACGGGAGAGCGTCGGGCGCTTCCGGGCCGGGACGCCGGAAGCAGTGGAGATCGCCGGGCTCCCTGCGCGGCCGCGACCGGAGACCCGTGCCGACGCGTGGCGACGACACGGACCGCCGGCCGCGCCGGGCGAGGCCCCACGAACAGGCATCCGGAACGGGCGCATCCTCCGGAGCGGGCATCCAGTTGTGCCTACCGCACACGGGATGCTGTCTGGATCATCGCTCCGGCCGGCCGCCATCCACCGGACGCCGCACGGCCGGCAGCCGGCTACGACGATCCCGCTCCGACGCGCCCGGCCTCCCGCGCCCGGCGCCCACCGTCCGGCGTCCGGGCGAACCGGCTCGTACCACGACGAGCCGACAGCAGAAGAAGCTCGAAGTAATCGTTTAACTACTTCTTGTTGCGCCGTTGAACGCGGGTCCGCTTGAGGAGCTTGCGGTGCTTCTTCTTGGCCATGCGCTTGCGACGCTTCTTGATAACCGAACCCACGAACCCAACCGATCTGTTGGAAGGAAAGCCGAACGAACTACCGGCCGAGCCTACCCGCTCCACCGGACAACGTGGCACGGCCACCCGCTCCCCCACGGGCGGACGAGTACGCGGACGGAGCGACGGCCTGGTTCCCACCCCCGCGCGCTCCGCGCCTTCCACGTCACGGCCCCGTCGTCACGGCCCCGCTGCCACAGCCCTGCTGCCATAGCCCTGCTGGCACAGCCCTGCTGGCACGGCTCCGTTCGCGTACGCCCTGGCTGGTCCTGGCGGGCTTTCGTGTCCGGTCAGGTGGGACTGGCCAGTTCGCGGGAGCGGTCCCGGGCCGCTTCGATCGCGGCCAGCAGGGCCGCTCGGACGCCGTGCTTCTCCAGCTCCCGGATGGCGGTGATCGTCGTACCGCCGGGGGAGGTCACCGCCTCCCGTAGCAGTACCGGATGCTCGCCGGAGTCGCGCAGCATCACAGCCGCCCCCACCGCGGTCTGCACCAGCAGCTGCGCGGCGACCCCCCGCGGAATCCCCAGCAGGATGCCCGCGTCGATCATCGATTCGACCAGGTAGAAGAAATAGGCCGGGCCGCTGCCGGAGAGGGCCGTCACGGCGTCCTGCTGCGCCTCGGGCACCCGGACAACCTTGCCGACCGGCGCCAGCAGCCTCTCGGTACGGCGCAGGTGCTCCTCGCCGGCATGGGCGCCGGCCGAGATCGCCGACATGGCCTCGTCCACCAGCACAGGGGTGTTCGTCATCACCCGCACCACCGGCGTGCCGGCGGCGAGCCGGTACTCCAGGAACGCGGTGGTGACGCCGGCCGCCACCGAGATCACCAGATGCTCCGGCGTGACGACATCGGTGATCTCTCCGACCAGCGCGGTCATGTCCTGCGGTTTGACCGTGAGTATCAGCACGTCCGCCCGGGCGGCCGCGGCCGGGTTGGAGACCGCTTCGACGCCGTGGCGGGCGGACAGCTCCTTGGCGCGCTCCGGCCGGCGCGCCGTCACGAACAGATCCGCGGGATCATGCCCGGAGCGCAGCATCCCCGACAGCAACGCCTCGCCGAGCCTGCCGGCGCCGAGGATAGCGATCGTCATGGACGTCCCTCCTGTCGGCGGACCATACCCGTCCCCAGGCGGAGCACTTTCGTCAACCTGGCTCTCCTGTCAACCCGGCTCTCCCCAGTCCGACCCACACATGACTGGCCCGGCACATGGCTGGCCCGGACGTGACCGGCCGGTGCGCGGCTGCCACCGGTTCCCGCCTCACTCCCCCCCATCCGTCGCCGTCCGCCATCGGAGCCGTCCGTCACCGCCGACGCCCGCCCCCGCCCGCCCGCCGCGCTCACGCGGTGGAGCGCAACGCACGTGCGAAGAACAGCAGGTTGGCCGGGCGTTCGGCCAGCCGCCGCATCAGATAGCCATACCACTCACGCCCGCATGGAACATAGACCCTTACCATCTCACCGGCTTCGGCAAGGCGCCGCTGCTCCCCGGGGCGGACTCCGTACAACATCTGGTACTCGAACGGCCGCCGGGCCGCTCCTCGTGACGCAGCCCCTCGTGACGCCGCCCCTCGTGACGCCGCATCCCACGGCACCGCGGCCCGCGGCGCTTCGGCTTGTGGTGTTGTGGGCACGCGCTCGGCCGGCCGGTCACCCACGGTCGGCGCGCTCGCGGGCAGCCTGCCCGCGGCCAGCTCGCCGGCGAGCCCGGCGGCCAGCTCGATCAGGACCGGATCATGGGTGGCCACCATCGGGTACCCCTGACCCGCCATCAGGATCGCCAGGCAGCGCGCGTAGGAGGCGTTCACCTCGGCCCGGCGGACGTAGGCGGCCGAGGCGGGCTCGGCGTAGGCGCCCTTGCACAACCGCACCCGGCCGCCCGCGGCCGCGAGGTCACGGCAGTCCGCCTCGGTACGCCGCAGGTAGGCCTGGACGACGGCACCGGTCTCATCGAACTCCCGGCGCAGGTCGGCGACGACGGCCAGCGTGGCGTCGGTGGTGGTGTGATCCTCCATGTCGACGGTGACGCACGTCCCGGCGTCGCGGGCCGCCTGGCAGACCCGGAAGGCCAGGTCACGGGCGAGCGCGGCGTCGACCCGCGCCCCCAGCGCGGAAAGCTTGACCGAGACCTCAGCCGCGGGCGTGAGCCCCGCGTCGGCCAGGGCGCGCAGCAGCCCGCCGTAGGCGGCGGCCGACTCCTCGGCCAGCCGGTGGTCGGTGACGTCCTCGCCGAGGAGGTCCAGCGACACCCGCAGGCCGGCGTCACGCAGCCCCCCGGCCACCCTGACCGCCGCCGTGACGTCCTCCCCCGCGACGAACCGTTCCACCACGCCCCGGGTCAACGGCGCGGTGGACACCAGCCGCCGGACCCGCGGATCACCCGACATCATCAACAGCGCCGTCCGCAGCATCCCCGCAGGATCCCGCAACACCCCCGCCCGGGCCCCGAACGCCACGGCAACCACCCCCGACACCCAGCGACACCCACCGGCACGCTCCCACCACACCCCACCACATCCGCCCCGTTTCGCCAGCCCCGCCACATCCGCCCCCAGCACACCGGCCCCAACGCAGCGCCCCACCACGCCAGCCTTCCCACCACCGCCGGCTCTCCCCCATACCGGCCCCCGCCCGGGAGGCTCACCGCGCCACCCCAAAGGACGTGAATACGGTGCCGCGACAGCAACAGATCCACATCGTTACCCCACCTCAAAACGAAAAAGGAATCCCATCATGACAACGAGGGAACAAGTGGCTGCTGTAGCAGCCACTTACGTACTCGTTCCCGACAAAGGTGGATGATCGGCATGTCTTTGTGGGTTTCAGGGGGTGCGGTGGGGTGGGTTCTGCTCAGGACGGGGTGGTGAGTGGGAGGCGGGCCACCGTCAGGATCGTGCGGAAGGGCTCGGTGATCATCCCGTCGGGGAAGGCCTTCAGCAGGGAGCGCCGTTCGGCGTCCAGGAAGTCCTCCAGCCGGTCCCCGATCGCCTGGACGTACGACTTCGAGCGCAGCCACAGCTCGTACCGGTCCAGCGGGAGCGTCCGGCCCCAGTGGCCGGAAACCGTCACGACCTCGGTGAACAGGCCCGTCCAGCGCAGTTCGTCCGCCCAGGGGCGGGTGCGGTAGTCGCGCCGGTAGCCGGGGCTCATCGCCTCCAGACGCCGCTGCTGACGCTCCCACCAGCGCAGGTCCTCGCCGTCGACGTCGTTCCACCAGACCGCGAGCGCGCCGCCGGGGCGCAGCACCCGGGCCGCCTCGGCCGCGGCCACCGGCACCCGCACCCAGTGCCACGCCTGGGCGTAGCAGACAAGGTCCGCCACGGCGTCGGAGAACGGAAGCGCCTCGCCGTCGGCGCGCACCACGCCGATCCCGGGGGTGCGCTCCCGCAGCCGGCCGAGCATGCCCGGGCTGTGGTCCACCGGGATCACCCGGGCGCCGCGCGCGAGCAGGTCCCGGGTGGCTATACCCGTCCCGGCGCCGACCTCGAGGATGTCCGCGCCGGCCAGCTCACGCCCGGCCAGCCAGGCCAGATCCCGGAACAGCTGATCGGGATAGGACGGCCGGGCGGCGTCATAGGCGTCCACCATCGGGTCGAAAAGCGATCTGGCGCTCATTACCGCATGGTGGCACCGTCGTGCGGGCCGGATACGGCTGTTTACCGCTGTTCGTCTCGATACCCCGCCGGTATCGTCACGTCACCGGTACTGCCCCTCCACCGGCATCGCACCGGTATCACCCGCTCCACCGGTATCACCGGCCGGCCCGGCGACAATGCCCGGACCAGGGCCATGACGTCAGGGCAGGCGGCCGGCCGCGGTGACGGGGGCGGCGGCGAGGTTGAGGCGGGTGAACGCCAGGGCCTCGGCGAGGTCGGCCTCCCGCTGCGCTCTCGACTCCGCGCGGCGCGTGTTGATCTCCACGACCACCGTCCCGTCGAAGCCCCGGGCCGCGAGCCGTTCCAGCAGGTCGGCGCATGGCTGGTTGCCGCGGCCGGGCACCAGGTGCTCGTCCTTGGCCAGGCCGACCCCGTCGGCCATGTGCACGTGGACCAGCCGGTCGCCCAGCTCGTCGGCCATGGCGAGCGCGTCGGAACGGGACACGCTGGTGTGTGACAGGTCCAGGGTGACGTGCCGGTAGTCGTCGTCCACGGGCGACCAGTTCGGCGCGTACGCGGACACCTCCCGCCCCCGGGCCCGCAACGGGAACATGTTCTCGACGGCGAAGCGGATGTCCGTCTCGTTCGCCATCCGTTCGATGCCCTCGATGAAGTCGCGGGCGTAGTCACGCTGCCACCGGAACGGCGGGTGGACGACGACGGTCGGTGCCCGCAACGTCTCCGCGACGGCGCGGGCCCGTTGCAGCTTCGCCCACGGCTCGACCCCCCAGACACGCTGGGTGAGCAACAGGCACGGGGAGTGGATCGCCAGGATCGGAATGCCGTGATAGTCGGCAAGCCGCCGCAGAGCTTCCGGATCCTGGCTCACCGGATCCGTCCACACCATGATCTCTACGCCGTCGTAGCCAAGCCGGGCAGCCATCTCGAAAGCCGCCGCCGTCGACTCCGGATACGTCGACGCGGTCGACAGAGCCACTCTGGCCGAGGGCACCCGTGCGATGGCACGCCCACCGCCACGCGGTGCGAGCCGGGCCGGGTAGCCGGTGTCAGGGGAGAGAACAGCGGAATCCGCTGTCGGCCGCCACAAATCTGGGCCACGGTTGTCCGCGACCTCGGCGTCCCCGAGCCGCGGCGCTGGGGTCTGCGCCTCGGACATCCCTCAACAGTAGTGCCTGTGCGCGGCGATCGGCGCCCGACTCGGAGCACCGAGACAGCAGACCGGTTACCGAACGAAGTCGCACAGGGACTACATGGAGACCACACAGAGATCGCACAGGGACCGGACGGGGCTCACATGAAGATCATTTGGAGGGCTGTTCGAAGGTCACGCGGAGGTCAGCCAGTCCAGCCTGCGCAGAATGATGCCCTCCCGCAGCGCCCACGGGCAGATCTCGACCTCATCCAGGTTCAGCAGGTCGAGGGCTTCGTCGGCGACCACGGACCCGGCGGCCAGCTGGCCCGCGCGGTCGGCCGACACCCCGGGCAGGTCGCACCGTTCGGCGGCGGACAGCCGGCACAGCCGCGCGGACATCTCGCGCAGCGCGTCCCGGCGCAGGACCCGGCGGACGTACGGGCCGCGGCTGTAGGGCTCCGCGCCGGCGATCCGGGCCAGCGACCTGAAGGTTTTCGACGTCGCCACCGCCCGCGTGGGCTCGCCGACCACGTACAGCCGGGAGACCACCGGGGCGATGTGCGCCCGGACGTAGCGCCGCAGGGCCGTCACCTCGGAGCGTTTCGGCGGGTCGTTGGCGAACCAGTCCCGGGTGAGCCGGCTGGCCCCCAACGGCAGGGAGGACACGACGTCGGGGTCCTCGTGCATCCCGGCCGCGATCTCCAGGGAGCCGCCGCCGATGTCGAGCGCGAGCAGCCGGCCGGCGCTCCAGCCGAACCAGCGCCGCACCGCCAGAAAGGTCAGCCGGGCCTCGTCCTGCCCCGGCAGGACCGCGAGCGCGACCCCGCTGGCGGTCCGCAGACGAGCCAGGACGTCCTCACTGTTGGTAGCGTCCCGCAGCGCGGAAGTGGCGAACGCCACAAGATCGTCCACGCCGAGCTCGTCGGCACGCGCACTCATGTCGATGATGCAGCCGGTCAGGATCCGCTCCCCCTCGGCGGAGAGCGCTCCGTCACCGTCGAGGAGCTCGACCAGCCGCAGCGGGACCTTCATGCTGGCGGCCGGCAGCGGCTGGCCGCCGACATGGGCGTCCACCACCAGCAGGTGCACGGTGTTCGAGCCGATATCGATCACACCGAGGCGCATCCGGCCGGAAACCGGCGGGACGGCGACGTGCGGGGCGGCCTGGTGGGGCAGGGCCTCCTGGCCCACCTCCTGGCCATCGCCGAGGGGGGCCGGCACGGGCAGCGTCACGGGCGGGTCACCGGCCCCGGGCCGGGCGGCGGCGGGGATCTCCACGGCGGCGGTCTCGGCCACGGGCTTCAGTGACATCGGACACACGATAGGCCCACCCGCACGGCAACCGACAACCCAGCCGGGCCGGCCGGGCCGGCGAGGTCATCCGAATCGGCCAGACCGGCCAGATCGGGCAGGACGGAAACAGTTGGCAGACCGGACAGCGGACGAAGAGCGCATGCCCCCCTCGCCGCGTGGCCAAACTTCACGCATCCACTCCCGGTCGTGCATCGAGCCGGCCACGGCCGGCCGGCACCAGCGCCCAGCGAACCAGGCCACCGGTATCCGGCGAACAACACGCCCGGCGGACCACCATGACAGCGACGGCTAACCACCATGACAGTGATCAGGTACGCACAGCGACCAGGCCGGGCGGAGCCCTCACCCGACCAACGTACACAAGTGATCGCCACTGTCGGGCCGAAACGCCGATCAAAGAACCGAATCGTCACAGAAAGATCACGATCACGCCACCGGAGAGAATCCACCGGAGAGAACAGGGCCGCCGGAGACGCCGTGCCACCGGGGGCGCCGCCGGCGTCAGGGCTCGAACTTGTACCCCAGGCCCCGCACGGTCACCAGGTGGCGTGGGTTCCCGGGCTCGTCCTCGATCTTGGTGCGCAGACGCTTGACGTGGACGTCGAGGGTCTTGGTGTCCCCGACGTAGTCCGAGCCCCAGACCCGGTCGATCAGCTGGCCGCGGGTGAGGACCCGGCCGGCGTTGCGCAGGAACATCTCCAGCAGCTCGAACTCCTTCAGCGGCAGCGGGACGGAGGTGCCGGCGACCGTGACCACATGGCGTTCGACGTCCATCCGCACCGGACCGGCCTCCAGCGTCGCCGTGACGTGTTCGTCGACCTCGCCGCGGCGGCGCAGCACCGCGCGGATACGGGCGACCAGCTCACGGGCGGAGAACGGCTTGGTGACGTAGTCGTCCGCGCCGAGCTCCAGGCCGACGACCTTGTCTATCTCGCTGTCGCGGGCGGTTAACATGATCACCGGGACGGTCGACCGCTGCCGCAGCGCACGGCAGACCTCCGTCCCGGACAGGCCCGGCAGCATCAGGTCCAGCAGGACGAGATCGGCGCCGTGCCGCTCGAACTCGGTCAGCGCGGCCGGCCCGTCGGCGGCTACCGCGACGTCGAAACCCTCCCGTTCCAGCATGAACGACAACGCGTCCGAGAACGACTCCTCGTCCTCCACGACCAGCAGGCGGGTCACGCGTCACACTCCTTCGTCATCCGTCCGTCATCCGGGTGTCGGTCCGTCGGCCGTCATTCGTCGGTCAGTCGCCGTTGTCGCGCCTGTGCTCGGCGCCGGCATCGGCATCGGTGTCGATGCCGGCGCCGGTGTCGATCTCGGTGTCGATCTCGGTGTCGATCTCGGTGTCAGCATCGTCATCGGTATCGGCCAGCAGCAGCGGCAGTCTGATCGTGAACGTCGACCCGGCCCCCTCGGAGCTCCACACGCTCACACTTCCCCCGTGGTTGGTCGCGACATGCTTCACGATCGCCAGGCCCAGCCCGGTACCGCCGGTCGTGCGGGACCGCGCCGGGTCCGCCCGGTAGAAGCGCTCGAACACCCGCTCCAGGTCCTTCTCGGCGATGCCGATGCCCTCGTCGGCGACCGAGAGCTCCACGGTGTCACCGGCGCGCCGGACACCGACGACGACACGGGTCCCCGGCGGGGAGTAGGTGACCGCGTTGTTCAGCAGGTTCGCCAGCGCGGTGACCAGCTGTCCCTCGTCCCCGCTGACCACGAAGTCGCTGTCGCCGATCACCGCAACGATGATCTCCTGGGCGGCGGCGGCCAGCCGGGTGCGGTCGAGCGCTTCGGCCACCACCACCGACACCTGCACCGGCTGGGGATCCGGCCGCGGGTCCGCGCCCTGCAGCCGGGACAGATCGATGATCTCCTGTACGAGGCGGGCCAGCCGGGCGGACTCGTGCGTCATCCGGGACGCGAACCGGCGGACGGCCGCCGGATCGTCACTGGCCGCGGCGACGGCTTCGGCCAGCACGTGCAGCGCGCCGACCGGGGTCTTCAGCTCGTGGCTGACGTTCGCCACGAAGTCCCGGCGGACCGCCTCCACCCGGCGGGCCTCGGTGAGATCGTCGAGGATCACCGCGACATGGCCGTCCGCGTCCAGCCGCGAGGTGCGGGCGCGTACGGCGAACGCCTCCTGGTCGGGACGGGGCCGGGTCAGCGGCGGTTCGGGGCGGGGCGGCAGGTCGAGCTGCTGGTCACGGTCGACGCCGTCGCCGCGGGTGCGGGCGGCCAGGTCGCTGAGCTCACCCAGGTCCAGCCGGCTGTCGACGATCACCCCCATGGCGTGGGCCGCCGGGTTGGCCAGCACCACCACGCCGTCGGCGTCCAGAACGATCAGCCCGGAGGGCAGGCCGTCGACAAGGCGCCGGACGAGCCGCGAGGGCAGCGCCGCGTGCGCGGCGGTCGGCGGGTTCGCGGCCGTCGCATCGCGGAACCGCCGCCGCGGGGACACCGCCGTACTGTCACCCGTCCGGATCGTGGGCGCACCCCGGCCCGGCGGCGCCTGAGCCGGCAGCGCCTGAGCCGGCGGCACCGCACCCGACGACGCCTGAGCCGGCGGCACCTGGGCCGGCGGCACCGCACCCGACGACGCCGCACCCGACGGCGTCTGGGCCGGCGGCGCCTGGGCCGATGCCGGTCGCGGGCCGGGACGCTCCCGGCCGGTGCGCGGCGTGGAGCCGACAGCATCCGAGCGGGTCCCGCCGGCGAAGAACCCGAAGCCGGAGAAACCGGAACGGCCGATGCCGGGCAGCCCGATGCCGGGCAGCCCGGAACCGGGGAGGCCGAAGCCGGCCTCCCGCTCGTCCGCGCCCTCGCCCACGGCCGAATGGTAGGTGGGCTGCGGGTGTATCCACCCAACCCGGTCCGATAGTCGTCAGGAGTTCACCCGGCCAACAGGATGTGTTCACCGTGGGGCGAGCACTGCCGACCATCGTTGATCGCGACAGGGTATGCGCGGCGTTCGGGGTCATATGTCCAGGAGCAATCGCTGTTCGCCCTCAACGTGTGACGCGCCGAAGAGCGGAACGGCGACTTTCCCACGGACAGCCGACGCCGGCTCGCAACGCCGGGAGCCGGCACGCGCATGGTCACCGTCCCGGCGAGCCGGGAACACGGCCGCCGTCCCGGTGACCAGCGAGATCCACGGCTTCCAGCAGCGCGAAAGAAACATGATCGTGCTCTGCCAGCCGTCCTGACCTCACCCTGTTGTGGTCCGATGGGCTGACAACCGCTACAGACACGAAGGAGCCGTCCGTGCGGGACGCCTTCCACGACGAGCTCGAGAGCATCAACTCCTCGCTCGTCGAGATGACCAACCTGGTCGCTTCAGCAATGGCGCGAGCGACGACCGCCCTTCTCGACGCAGATCTGCAGCTCGCCGAGGGCGTGATCACGGCTGACGAGACCGTGGACCTGCTACGCAACGAAATCGAGGAACGATCCTTCGACATAATGGCGCGCCAGCAGCCGGTCGCCACCGACCTGCGGACGATGGTCACCACGCTGCGTATCGTGGCTGACCTCGAACGCATGGGCGACCTCGCGCTGCACGTCGCCAAGGTGGCCCGCCGGCGCTACCCCGGCCGTGCCGTCCCACCGGAGCTGCACTCGACCCTGCTGGAGATGGGGCAGGTCGCGCAGCGCATCGTCGCCAAGGC
Organism: Protofrankia sp. CiP1_Cm_nod2; assembly: GCF_920664355.1. Lineage (NCBI taxonomy): Bacteria > Bacillati > Actinomycetota > Actinomycetes > Frankiales > Frankiaceae > Protofrankia > Protofrankia sp. CiP1_Cm_nod2. Next base: position 13,798 of record NZ_CAKKTL010000024.1, on the reverse strand, counting down.
GGGGTCGGTCATCGCCGGCCACGACGCGGCCCTGGCCAAGGAGCTGGAAAGCGACGACGACTCCATGGACGCCCTGCACCGCAAGCTCTTCCACGTCCTGCTGGAAACGGAATGGACCTACGGCATGGAGGCCGCGATCGACATCACCCTCTGTGGCCGCTACTACGAACGCTACGCCGACCACGCCGTCTCAGTAGCCCACCGGGTCATCTACCTGGTCACCGGCAAACGGGTCTGACCCGCCCGGAGCGGGACCAGCTACACGAACAGAGCGGTGACGTGGTTCCGCCCCTGCCGGGCCCGCGTTCCCCACGTCACGGCTCCGTTCGGCGCCGCCGAGCGCCCACCCGACCGGCGTTCGTTACTTCTTGCCCTGGGCGGCTACGGCGGCGGCGGCCCGGGCCGCTTCCTCCGGGTCGAGGTAGGACGAGGACAGGACGCGCAGGTCGTCATCCAGCTCGTAGCGCAGCGGGATGCCGGTGGGGATGTTCAGGGCGGCGATGTCGCCGTCGCCGATGCCGTCGAGGTGCTTGACCAGGGCGCGCAGCGAGTTGCCGTGGGCGGCGACGAGCACGGTCCTCCCGCGCCGCAGGTCCGGCACGATCGCGTCGTACCAGTACGGCAGTATCCGGGCCACCACGTCCTTGAGGCACTCGGTCGCCGGGATGAGGTCCGGCGGCAGGTCGGCGTAGCGCTCGTCCACACCGCTGACCTGCTTGGGGCCGATGGGCGGCGGCGGGGTGTCGTAGGAACGGCGCCACAGCGTGAACTTCTCCTCGCCGTACTCGGCGAGGGTCTCGGCCTTGTTCAGCCCCTGCAGGCCGCCGTAGTGCCGTTCGTTCAGGCGCCAGGAGCGGTGCACGGGGATCCACGTCCGGCCGGCCGTGTCGAGCGCGATCCAGGCGGTGCGGATCGCGCGCAGCAGCAACGACGTGTGCACCACGTCCGGGAGCGCACCGGCGTCGCGGAGCAGTTCACCGCCGCGGGCCGCCTCCTGGCGGCCCTTGTCGGAAAGGTCGACATCCACCCAGCCGGTGAACAGGTTTTCTCGGTTCCACGTGCTCTCGCCGTGGCGGAGCAGAACGAGCGTCGGCATGACTTCGATCCTGCCGCAACCCGTCGCCGCGATGCGGCTGGATCGGCCGTGGCGCACCCGTCCGGGGCACTTTCAGGGCCGCTCCGACCGCGACGCCCAGCCCTTCACCACCCCACACCGGTACCCCCGCCCCTGGCCGCCCGGCCCGAACCGGCCCGCTGGTGTTGCCCTCGTCCGCTGTCCTGGTTGTCGGCTTGGGTGTCAGTCGGTGGCCTTGGGATGGCCGGTACCGGCGTAGATCACCCACGCGGTCCGGTTCGAATCATCGATCAGATACCAGATGCGTCCGCCGCTGGTGACCTCATACTGCCAGCGTTCCAGCGTCTGGCCTTTGAACGTCGCGGTGCCGAGGGCGCCCTTGAGACGGTGGTGACGGTCCGGATTGCCGCGGATCCGCGGCAACGACCGGATTGTGTCGAAGGCGCGGCGCAGGTTGCCCGGGGCCTGGCGGGCGAGGTGTTCCCAGCCGTCGGCGGCCTCGTTGGTGGCGAAACAGATGTCGTACTCGCTGCTGGTGGGGGGTGGAGCGGCGCGGTCTTCCCGCTTCGGGCTCATTCGGTTGCGACGGCGGGTGGCTGGGGGACGGGGCCGAGGTCGCCGTCGGGTTCCCGGGTCAGGATCGCGTACAGGGCGGGGTCGGCGTGGATCTCGGCGCTGTGCCGCCACTGGGTGAGCAGGACGGCGACGGGAGCCAGCGTGTCCAGCGCCATCGCGCCGCGCGCGGTTGCGATGAGCTCGGTGAAAAAGGTGTCGACGTCCGCCGGCGGTAGGAACGTCGTCCAGGGCAACGCGTCTGGCAGCGCCTGCCGCAGAGCGGCAGCGTTCCCGGTGTGGATCAGGCTGGCGAGCATGCGGGTGGCGAAGTCGACCACGGCGGAGTCCTGTTCGAGTTGCTCCACTCGCATCAGCGCGAGGTCCGTCGCGTCGCGGCGGCGCAACCGGAGCGCGCGTACCTCGTCGAGCCGTCGGGCGGTTGCCGCCGGATGATGGAGGAGCTCGCTGAACGGGACTTCCTCGTAGGCCGCGCTCATGACATCCACACTAGCTCGGATGTCGCAACATCTTAAGATCGAATCATGGCCGCAACATCTCGGACCTTGCGGGCCACCCATCGATGACGCCCGACCGCCTTCCGCCCCATCGACGGTCCCGCCAGCGGCGTCGTGATAATCCGCAGCCGCCGCGTGGCATCCTGAGCCGTCCGACTGGGGACAAAAAGACCTCCGGGCGCTTCCATCGCCCATGGAAGGGACGACAGGTCGTCGGGACCAGCGACGACGCCCGGAGGTCCGGTGCCTGTCTGGTTCTCGCCGGTGCCGGTGCCCGCAGGTCACCCGGCAGGGGTGAGGACCACGAGACCGGCTTAGCGGACAGTCACCTCACGAGTCCGTTTATCACACAAAACTAGACCACCTCCCTTCTCGTGTACGGACAACGCTACGGGGGCCGGGTGGGCTCGGCAACCGCTTTTCCGCACCAACCGCCAAGCCGTCGCCGGCGACTCCTGAACACTTAAGGCGACTTATGTATAACAAAAAGTAATTATCGTCGGAGGGTCGCGACGGTGACACAGCAGGACACCGTCCGCACGATCGAAGATCCATCGGACGCGGCCTAAACTGTGTCCATGACGGTGGACGTCGCGAAAGGCCGGGAGAGCTGGCGGTGGCGTGAGGCTGCTGCCGCGCCGGTTGCCACCGCGTCACCGCGGGCCGAGGTCCCGGCGTCGTCAGCCTCGGGGTCGTCGTCAGCCCCGGAGCCGGTGGCGGACGGCACCTGGCAGACGCAGTTACGCTCCCGGGGCTACCGGCTCACCCCACAACGCCAGCTCGTCCTCGAAGCGGTCGCCCGGCTCGGCCACGCCACCCCCGAGGAGATCGTCACCGAGGTCCGCCGCACCGCGGGCGGGGTCAACATCTCCACGGTGTACCGCACCCTGGACCTGCTCGAGGAGCTCGACCTCGTCTCGCACGCCCACCTCGGTCACGGCGCGCCGACGTACCATGCGGCCGGCGTCGTCGAGCACGTCCATCTGGTGTGCGGCGGCTGCGGCACGGTGCGGGAGATCCCTTCGGACGTCCTGACCGACCTCGTCGCCCGGCTGCGCGACGACTTCGACTTCTCCGTGGACGTCAGTCACGTCGCACTTGCCGGCCGATGCGGGAACTGCGCGACCCCGGTCTCGGGTTGAACAGGCCATGACCGGACAGTCCATGACCACCGACCCGATCGCCACGCGCACGCCCGGCGGCCCGGACAGCCCGGACAGCCCGGACAGCCCGGACAGCCCGGACAGCCCGGACAGCCCGGACAGCCCGGACGACGGCTACCGTTCACCGCTGCTGGCCGTCGCCAGTGCCGTGCCCGCCACCGGGCCCGATCTCGGGGTCGCCGACCACTATGGGGATCCGCTGCGCGAGCAGCGCGCCGGCGAGCGCGGGGCAGTGGTCGTCGACCGCTCGCACCGCGGGGTGCTGCGCGTCACCGGTGTGGACAGGCTGTCCTGGCTGCACAGCATCACCTCCCAGCATCTCGCCGCGCTGCCGGCCATGCGGGGCAGCGAGGCGCTGGTGCTCTCCCCGCACGGCCACGTCGAACACCACCTGATGATCGCCGACGACGGGACGGCCAGCTGGCTCGACGTCGAGCCGGGCACCAGCGCCGCACTGCTCGCCTACCTGGAGTCGATGCGTTTCCTGCTGCGGGTCGAACCGGTCGACGTCCATGCCGACTATGCCGTGCTGTCGGTCATCGGCCCGGCCGCCGTGGACGTCGTGACCAGCGCGTTCGCCCCGCTCGACCCTCCGCTCCACCGGCCTGACCGCCACGATGTGACGGTGGGTTACGACGGTGACCTGCTGGCCCATGGTCTGTACCCGCTGGCCCGGGCCCTCGTCCGGCCGGCCGTCACATCACCAGCCGTAGTCGACGGCCCCGTGGCCGACAGCGCCGCGACGGACGGCCCGGGGGCCGGCCTCGAGGCGGGCGAGCAGGAGGATCCGGGCGGATCCGAGATCCTCGTCCGGGCGATGCCCGACGGTCTCGACCTGCTCGTCCCGCGCCGGACGCTGCGCGGGATGGTCGAGCGGCTCGTCTCCGCGGGCGCCTCCCTCGCCGGGGCCGGCGCGTTCGAGGCGGCGCGGGTCGCCGGCCGCCGGCCCCGCCTGGGCGCGGAGACCGACCACCGGACGATCCCGCACGAGGTCGGCTGGCTGGCCACCGCCGTCCACCTCGACAAGGGCTGCTACCGTGGTCAGGAGACCGTCGCCCGCGTGCACAACCTGGGACGCCCGCCCCGGCGCATGGTCCTGCTGCATTTGGACGGCACGACGGTCGCCCACGGCGCCCCGGTGCACAGCGGCGGCCGGGCGGTCGGGTTCGTGGGCACGTCCGTCGTACACGCGGAACTCGGCCCGATCGCGCTGGCGATCGTCAAACGGACCGTGCCCGACGACACCGCCCTGGTCGTCGTCGACCCGGAGGCGGGTGAGGTCGCGGCGTCCGTGGAGCCGGCGGGCGGGCCCGACCAGCCGACCCGCCCGGCCGGCCGTCTCGTCGGCTGACCCGAGCCCGGACCGTCCGTTCCGTGCGTCGCACCCTCGGCCGGGCCGCTCGCCTCGGCGAGGGCAGCCGTCCCCCGGGTGGGATAGGACGACAGGACACGGTCAGGCGGGACGAGCGAGGAGCTGATCCACCTCACGGACGTCCGGATGCGCCGCGTGCCGGCGCAGGGAGCGCCGGACATCCTCCGCCCGCCGTGCGTTGCGCTGCGAGCGGGTGGCCTCCAGGAACGGCGTCGCCTGGCGGACGAGCGCGCACCCGTGGTCGATGTTGCCCAGGTCGATCTGCACGGCCGCGCGGCGGAGCAGGTATGTCGCGTGGTCGCGGGCGCGGGCGACCGGGTGCACCGCGAGGGCGTGCGCCAGCCAGCGGTCCGCCTGCTGTGGCTGGCCGAGGTCGATGTAGCAGATCCCGAGCTGGGCCGCGTGGAATCCCTCGTCGAAGATGCCCGCCCAGGCCGGGTCGTGTGGGCTGGAACGGCCGGCCGCCGTTTCGGCCTGGGCCAGCGCGCGGAAGCACCCGGCCTGGTCGCCCAGTGCCGCGTACGCCCGGGCCAGCCTCATCTGGAACATCGCGCCGGCGCGTCCGCTGATGCCGCCGCTGCTCGTCACGGCCGCTTCGGCCAGCTCGAGGGCTTCCTTGGGACAGGCGAAGTCGACGCACTGCAACGACATGTTCTTCATGATGTTCGCACCGACCAGCCGGTCCCCGGCGGCGTGGGCGGCGTGCAGGGCCGCGATCCAGTAGCGTTGCGCGCTCGTGTGGTAGCCGGCGTCGAACGACGCCCACCCGGCGATCCGGGCGAGTTCGGCGGCGAGCAGCTGGAGGCTCGTCCCGATCTTCTCCGTGTACGAGCCCTTGGCGAGCAGGTCGGTGACCACTCGCAGCTCGGCGTCGACAAGCCGCCGGACGCCCTCCCCGCCGAGCCGGTCGTCCATCAGCCGTAACCCCGGGATGTTGTGCTCGATGCGGTGGACCACCTGTTCGTCCACCCGGCCGCCGTCCAGGGCGGCGGCGAGCCGGGTGGGCTCCAGGTTGAGCCACTCGCCGGCCAGGCTCGCCACACCCGCTCCGGTGATGGTGAGGAAGCCGCGGCGGTCGGTGAGGGCACCTTCGACAACATCGATCATTGATGTCACACTGCCTGCGCTGTTCCACGGGTAGTCGGTACGTACGACGTCACCGGTCGGCAGCCAGGCCGGCCAGGGATGGGACTCGATCTTCTGGGCCGAGACTCCCAGCTCGGTGGCGAGGGCAAGCTGGGAGACCCGGTCAGGCACGACACCCCGGTGTTCCCAGCGCCAGACCTTCTGACGTTCCGCCGCCATGTTGGCCACACCCAGGTCGCGTGCGCGGCGCGCCACCACCCGGGCCAGTCGCTGATAGGACCAGCCATGCTGCGCCCGGACGAACGCGAGCGGGTGAGCGCAGGCGCCGGCGCCCTCGGTCGACATCATCTGTCTCCTTCGAGTCGCATCTGGTGAGCAGCTAACAACGCTATGTGATGACATCTTCGCGACACAGTGACAAACAGGAAGCGATGCGTGCGCAAAAGACCACAGGAGGACAACGACATGCACCGTTTAACACCGATTGCACACGTGCTCACACGATGGCCGCGAATGCACCGCACAAAATCCCGCACAGGCCATTGACTGCTCATCAGCTTGCTGTTCAGCAAGATCCTGCAATCATGCTACCGCCGGTCGCGAGCCCCACAAGAGGCCGTACCACGGCGAGATCACACGGAGCGTCTCGAAATGCCTACTCCCCGTTCGCGATCTTATAAAAGAATGTAATAAATACAAAAAGAAACAGAATCGTGGACGGAGCGGGAGCGGAGCGACGGCAAAGCCGAAAAGCCGAACGCCCCGACGGGCAACGGCCGCATGGCGGCCACCGGCCGGACGGCCGTCAACCGAACGGCCACCGGCCCGATGAGCAGCAATCAAATGATCATCGGGCCGGTGGCCGCCGGTCACATAAGGTGGCCGCCGGTCACATGATGAGCGCCTCCGCCTGCTTCTGCAGTTCGGTCAGCGTGGCCGTCGGATTCGCGCCCGCCATGATCCTCGCGACCGCCTCGGATGCGAGGACGGGCACCTCACCGCCGCGCGGCCCCGACCAGTACGGCGCGTGGACGACCGAGTCGGTCATCGCGTTGAAGGGCACCACCTGCGGGTACCGCTGGTACAGCGAGACCAGCCGGTTGGCCGCCTCGATGTCGACCGGCAGGTAGCTGAGCACCGTCGCCCCGGCGGCCACCACGTCCGGCGCGAGCATCGCCATCATCAGCTCGGTGGCCATCTCGTTCTGGCAGCGGTCGGTGGCCAGCACCACGAGGCCGTTCCCACCGGCCACCGGATGCTGCGTACCACCCGGCAGGACGGGCAGCGGCGCCACGCCGAGCGGGAACGCGCCCCTGCCCTGGCGTTCGATGGTCTGTACCCCCGGCACCACCGAGCTGATGCTCGCGCCCACGATCGCGGACTTCCGGTTGAGGGCGAAGCGGACCATGGCGTCGGCCGGCGTGTTCGACTGGGGCCCGTAACCGCCGACCCTGGCCAGGAAGCTCGCGGTGTCGCGCGCCGCGGCACTGGTGAAGTCCGGCCGTCCCCCGGCGTTCTGGATGTTCGCGCCCTTCGACCCCGCGATGGTGTTGAAGAACCACTGCCCGAACTGGTCCGAAGCCGGCAGGTCGACCGGCTGGACGCCGGGCAGAGCCTGCCTGATCTTTTCGGCCGCGGCGAGCAGGCCGGTGGTGTCCTTCAGCGACCCCGGGTCCACCCCGGCCTGGGCGAGCATGTCGGCGTTGTAGAGCAGGACGGGCACGGAGACCTGCTGCGGGACAACGAACAGCTGCCTGCCCACCGACCCCAGCGTGGTGAACCGCTGGTCGTAGGAGGCGCGCAGCGACCGCGGCGATACCTCCTGGGCGTCGAGCCGTTCGACGAAGGTGGCCAGCAGGTCGAGCCCGGCCACCGCGAGGTCCGTGCTGCGCCCGGCGGCCGCGTCGGTACCGATCTGCTGGACGATCTGGGAATAGCTGGTCGCGGTGGACGTGATGTCGACCGTCAGGCCGGGGTGGGCCTTCTCCATGTATGCCTTGGCTGCCTTCGCGCTGTCGGTGAGCGGGCCGCTCGCGACCATCCGCAGCGTTCTGACCCTTGTGGCGCACTGGAGCGACGCCGTGGCCCCGTTCGCGTCGGACACGGCGACGGTGGCCGGGCGGGCCGGCGGGCGCGGGCCGGCTGCCGGCGACAGGCCGCCGGAACCGCCCACCCCACACGCGGCGATCGTGCATACGGCGGCGACGACAACGGCGAACCGTGTCGCCGGCGGAATCCGGATCAATTTTCTTCCTTTCAGGCTTTCACGCCCCGACGCCGCCGGTTCTGATATCGGTGCCGAGGCCGGTGCTGCCGACGGCCCGGGCGGCCGGCATCGGACCGGAATGAGCACGGTCGATTCCGCGCTACTCGTTCGCGGTACTCGGCGCGGCCGATGGCCGGGACGCGGGAACCGGCGGCGGGAACGCGGCCTGCGGGCCGGTGGGCCGCCGGGCCGCCCGCGGCGCCGGGGCCCGGCGAGACCTCGGCGTCCCCTGGGAGCACCGCGGACGCCGGGACCCCGCGGACGTCGGGACCCCTGCGGCCACTGAGGCCACTGAGGCCACTGAGGCCACTGAGGCCACTGGCTGGGCCCGGCGCCGGGCGCCGTCGAGGGCGGCATCCCCGGGCACCGGCACCGCTGCCGGCCGCGCGGAACGTCGCGCGTGACGCGGCCCGGAAGGCTCGCCTGCCGGCGGCCGCCCATGGGCGGAGCCGCCGGCAGGCGCTCCCGCCGGCGGCCCCGGGCGGGTCTCGTCTGCTCGGTACACGGCTGGAATCCTGGTGGCCGGGAGAACATCTGTATACGACCGGGGCATGTCACCGCGGCCACACATATGACGGCCCGTTCAGAAAAACCGTGGTTGACGCCGGATTGCCGGCCAACGGCCCGCTGTCGTATTTCCGACAATGTTGAGGAAAGCACATCGGAAATTCGCCGGCCACGATTCCGTCCGGGGTGCGGCTTCCCCCGCGGGAGCGTTCCGCCCACCCTCGAGGCAGCGCCGGGAACGGCGGGCGGAGCGCTCCCCGGCACCGGGGACGGCACCACGGCCCGGCACCGAGAACGACACCGAGGCCCGGGACCGGGGACGGGCACCGGGGCGACCGGGGCGACCGGGGCGACCGGGGAAGATCCCGCCGCCCGCCGCCCCCGCCGCGACGCGGCTCCCCCCACCGGGACGACGCCCGACGGCCGACGGCGTCTCCCCGGCCTGCCAACGGCCAGCAGGATGTGCCCCATCCGCGCGATGCCTGTAAGAATGGCAGCTGACCTGACGCCGATCTTCGGGACCACGATGAGCGAGCGCAACAGCTCCGAATGGGGGCGTGTCGGCGACGACGGCACCGTGTACGTACGCACAACCACGGGTGAGCGCCCAGTCGGCTCCTGGCGGGCGGGCTCCCCGGCGGAGGGCCTTGCGCACTTCGCCCGGCGCTATGACGATCTGGCCGCCGAGGCCGCGCTGCTGGAGCAGCGGCTGGCCGTCCCCAGCGCCGACCCGACGGGGCTCGTCGCGAGCGCGCGGCGGCTGCTGGCCTCCCTCGACACCGCGGCGGTGGTCGGTGACCTGGACGCGCTCACCGCACGCCTGGGGTCGGTGCTGGAAGCGGCCGGCGAGCGTGGCGCGCGGCGCGAGGCCGAACGCGCCCAGCGGGCCGCCGCCGCGGTGGAGGCGAAGGAAGCGCTCGTCGCCGAGAGCGAACGCCTCGCGCGCAGCTCCGACTGGAAGACCGCCGGGGAACGGTTCCGTTCGATCGCCGTCGAGTTCCGGGCGGTCACGGGGGTGGACCGCCGTACCGACGCCGACCTGTGGAAGCGGGCCACCGCCGCGCGCGAGGAGTTCAACCAGCGCCGGACCGCTCACTTCGCCGCGCTCGACCAGCAGCGGGCCCAGTCCAGACAGCGCAAGGAAGCAATCGTGGCCGAGGCCGAGGCACTCGTCGACTCCACCGAATGGTCGGCCACCGGCGCCCACTACCGGGCGCTGATGAACCAGTGGAAGTCGGCCGGGCGGGCACCCAGGGACATCGAGGACGAGCTGTGGGCGCGTTTCCGTGCCGCGCAGGACGCCTTCTTCGCCCGGCGCAACGCCGCCAACGCCGAGCGGGACGCGCATCTGCGGGTGAACCAGGCCGCCAAGGAGCAGCTGCTCGCCGAGGCCGCCGCGCTCGACCTCGCCCGGCCCGACCAGGCGCTGCGCAGGCTGCGGCAGATCGAGGAACAGTGGGACATCATCGGGAAGGTGCCCCGGGACGCCGTCGGCGACCTCGAGCGACGGCTGTCCGCCGCCGGTGACCGCGTCCGGTCCGTGTCCGATGCCCAGTGGCGCCGGCGGGAGGCTGCCGAGTCCCCGTTCGTGACGACGCTGCGGGAGTCGGTCGCCAAACTGGAGGCGCGGCTGGAGCGTGCCCGGGCCCACGGGCGCGCGGACGAGGTGGCCGAGACCGAGTCGGCGCTAGCAACACAACGCGAGTGGCTAGCACACGCGACTCGCTGACCAGCGGGAAGGACTGGGCCGGCGAGACCGGCCGGTAGCCGGCTGACCGCCATCGCCCGGCGGCTGATCGACGGCTGACCGATCGACAGCTCGCCGATGCGCAACCAAAAGTAAAATGTTTGTTACTTATTGCGATCTCAGTGTGGCCACATGCGATCGTTCGCAACCCCTGAGACAAGTGTGAATACTCACAGTACTCATTGTGCTTAGCGCATCCGCAACATCGTTAATACCGTGAATAAACATCAAATCCCCGCGTGGGCCCACCTGTGCGCGCCGGAGGCACGGAAACCCTCGGGCCGGCCCGGGCGGAGGCGTCCCGGGCATTCCAGAATGCTTGCCAACTGCTTGCCACAGCTAGCAGTTGGCCGTACGATGCCAACCATCGGTTCAGCGACACGGCGAGTCCCGTGACCGTACGCATGGTTCGCCCGGTGAAGTCCGCCCGGCGGGCATGGTCCACCCGGCGCGCCGGCGCATACCTCAGACGAAAGGAGGCCGACACTGAACGTGCCGCCCCTGAACGTACGCGATCTCGGAGACTTCATCCGGGACCAGCGCAAGGCTGCACATATCTCGGTACGTCAGCTCGCCCGGCAGGCCGGCGTCAGCAATCCCTATCTGAGCCAGATCGAACGCGGCCTGCGCAAGCCGTCCGCCGAGATTCTGCAACAGATCGCCAAGGCGCTCCGGATCTCCGCGGAAGTGCTGTACGTGCAGGCCGGCATTCTCGACGAACGGGCGTCGGACAGCGATGTGACCGCGGCGGTCCTCGCCGACTCGACGCTCACCGAACGGCAGAAGCAGGTCATTGCCGAGATCTACGACGCGTTCCGGAAGGAGAACGCCGTATACGGGCTGACCGGCCGCCCGGCTCTGCCGGACAGCCTGCGGCGGGGCATATCCACCGCCACGCCCGCGGCGGCCCTTACCGGCTCCGCGTCCACCGCATCCACCGCTGCGTCCACCGGGCCCACCACGTCCACCGGGCCCACCACGTCCACCGGGCCCGCCGGCTCCGCGCCGGTCGCCGAGACCTCGGTCGCCGAGGGCACGGCCGCCGAGACGAAGCCGGCCGGCACCACCCGCCGGGCCACCGGGGCCACCCGGGCGGCGGCCACCCCCGCCCCGCGCGCGCCCGGCACCTCCGACACCGCCCCGAAGCGGACAACGGCGGCCCGACGGCCACGCACGGCAGCGGCCACCGGCGATACCGGCAAGACCAGCGGGGATGCCGCTGCGAAGACCGGCCGCTCCACCCGGACCACCGCTGCCAGCAACGGGGCCACCGCCCACAACCCGCCGGATGACACCTCGTCATCAACGAAGTAACAACAGAACAGTATCCAGCGACCACGTCACAGTCACGACACTGGAGGTAGCAATGGCCACCATCCGAACCAGCGCCGACAAGTCGGGCGACACCGTCGAGGCCTCGGCCGACGTCAAGATCCCGCTGTCGGAGGTCCGCAAGCCCCTGTACGCCTATGTGGGTGCCGCGGACGCCGCGGTGGAGAAGATCCGGAGCATCCCCACCGTCTACGTCGGCGAGATCAAGAAGCTTTCCAGCCGGGTCAACGACCTCTCCACCCAGGCCCAGCGGCTCCCCGGCAACGTGCAGACCGCTGTCACCTCCCTGCCCTCGTCGGTGAGTGCCCAGCTTTCCGACCTTCAGGGACGTGCGAGCACGCTCTACAGCAACTTCGCCGACCGCGGCGAGAAGCGCGTTACCCGCATCCGCCAGAGCCCGACGACCGAGGATGCCGTGACCCGGACCCGTAACGTGGTCAACCGGGCCAAGGCCGTGCGCTCCTCGGCCGACCAGGCGCCGAAGGCGACGAAGACGACGAAGTCCTCGGACAGCGCCAAGGAGAACAGCGGCTCCGAGAGCGCGAAGTCCAAGTAGCCCGACCGGCCGAATGGCCGGACAGGCGAACGGTCGAATGGCCGGTCGTGCCCCGGCCATTCGACCGCCTCACGACGGCAACTGCGCCACCACTCGAAAAAAACAACCAGACGCCACCGGCCCGGTCCTGTGATCATGACGGGCGGCGAATCCCGGTACCTGACGCCCGGGGTTCATGGTATGTCGTGTTGTACTGACGATATGAGATATCGCCCACTGGGATCTTCCGGCCTACTGGTATCCGTCGTCGGCCTCGGCTGCAACAACTTCGGCTCACGGGTCGACCTCGAGGGCACCCGGGCCGTCGTCACGGCCGCGCTCGACAACGGCATCACCCTGTTCGACACGGCGGACACATATGGCAACAAGGGTGGTTCGGAGACCCTGCTCGGCCATATCCTGCGGACCCGGCGCGACGAAGTGGTCCTCGCCACCAAGTTCGGTAACGACATGGGTGGGGTGTACGGGCCCGACTTCAACGCCCGCGCCTCGCGCCGGTACATCCGCAAGGCCGTGGAAGGCTCGCTGCGCCGGCTGCAGACCGACTATATAGATCTTTTCCAGCTGCACAGCCCGGACGCGTTCACCCCGGTCGAGGAGACGCTGGCCGCTCTCGACGAGATAGTGCGCGAGGGCAAGGTCCGCTACGTGGGTTCGTCGAACCTCGCGGCCTGGCAGGTCGCCGACGCCGAGTGGACCGCGCGCGCCTCCGGCACGACCCGCTTCATCTCGGCCCAGAACCACTACAACCTGCTGGAGCGGAGCATCGAGGCCGAACTTGTCCCGGCCGCGCAGAAGTACGGCATCGGCATTCTGCCGTACTTCCCGCTCGCGAGCGGCATCCTCACCGGCAAGTACTTCCGGGACGAGCAGCCCCCGCCCGGCACCCGGCTGGCCGGCCGCCAGGACGAGCTCACCGACGAGGTCTTCGACCAGGTCGAGGCCCTGGAGACCTTCGCCCGGGAACGCGGCCGCTCGCTGCTGGACGTGGCGATCGGCGGCCTGGCCGCGCAGCCCGCGGTAGCCTCCGTGATCGCCGGGGCGACGACGGCGGAGCAGGTTCGGGCGAACGTCGCGGCCGGCGAGTGGCAGCCTCGCGCCGACGACCTCACTGTCCTCGACAAGATCGCTCCGTCCCGGCGGCCGGGCGCCTGAGCGGCGGGCCGCTCCACCGCTCACCCGTCCACCGCTCACCCACCGGGTCCGTCGCTGCCGCCAGGGGCGGTGCCCGCGGTGCCGGCGGTGGCAGCGTCCGCGTCCGTCCGTACCGGCGGCCAGGCAAAGGTGACCTCGCCCAGCCGCCATCGCGGACGGCTGCCCCGTACGGGCCAGCCGTCCGCCCGCAGGGACTCGACCGCGGCTGTCCAGCGCTGCCGCGGCCCGAACACGGCCCGCGGCGCGCTGCGCCGCCAGGCGTCGTCGAACGCGGCCAGCAGCGCGTGCACGTCCTCGCCGGGGACGTTGTGGGCGATCAACGACTTGGGCAGCCGTTCGGCCAGCTCGGACGGACGCGCGAGGCTCGGCAGGTGCGCGGCCAGGGTGAGCGTGCTGCCCTGGCGCCACGGCCACGGCGTCCCGGCGGGCGGCCCGGGGCCCGTGAGCGGGCCGGCTGCCGTGGGCCGTC
>NZ_CAKKTL010000023.1:27910-37525 GCF_920664355.1 Protofrankia sp. CiP1_Cm_nod2 | reverse complement strand
TGACAGTGACTGGGTTAGTTCCGTGGACCTACCGCGCAACCGTTTGGCTTCCTACCCCTGGAGTCTCGGTGGCGGAGGAACGATCGACTTGAAGCGTACCATTGAGGAATATGCAGAGAGTAAACTTTCCACAGTAGTTGCCTACTCCGGATATGTAGCTATCACTGCAGAGGACGACGCATTCTTCGTTCAAGACAGGACAACTTCTGTCAGGCGCAAGCTTGAACAGACTATACAGATGGTCGAAGGTGACTGTATCCGTGACTACCAGATGTCCGATGGAGTCGTCAGCATCTGGCCATACAATGAGAGCTTGAGGCCAACGCCAATCGAACAGATCATCGGAATCGGCCGTCACCTGTGGCCAAACCGGCGAATACTCCAGCTTCGCAAAAGATTCGGCAAGCCGATTGAGACTATTGACTCACTCGTCTGGTACGAATATGGTGAGCTATACAGAGAAAAACTCGAGGATCCACGCTCGTTGACGTTCTCGTTTGTGTCAACGCATAATAACTTCACACTGAGCCGAGACAAGAAAGCGTTCAAGCAGACCGCGCCCGTCATCAAGCTTCCAGCCGACACAGCAGACGAAAATTATTTGCAGCTGCTGGGGGTGTTGAACAGTTCGACGGCGTGCTTCTGGCTCAAGCAGGTCAGCCACGACAAGGGCAGCCAGGGTGTAAACGAGGGGTTCAAGTCCCAGACCTGGGAACGGTTCTACGAGTTCACCGGTACCAAGTTGCAGGAGTTTCCGTTGCCGGCGGAGTATCCGTTGGGGCTGGCGCGGGAGTTGGATGGGCTGGCGCTGCGGCTGACGGCGGTGAGCCCGGCGGCGGTGGCGGCGGGCGGGGTGCCGACGCGGGCGGGGCTGGCGGCGGCGCGGGACGAGTGGGTGTCGACGCGGGCGCGGATGATCGCGTTGCAGGAGGAGCTGGACTGGCAGGTCTACCGGCAGTATGGGCTGCTCGCCGACGAGCTGACGCTGCCGGTCGCCGACGTCCCGGAGATCAGGCTGGGTGAGCGGGCGTTCGAGATCGTGCTGGCGCGGAAGATCGCGGCCGGTGAGGAGACGTCCGAGTGGTTCGCCCGGCACGGCTCCACCCCGGTCACCGAGCCGCCCGCGGGCTGGCCGGCGGAGTACCGGGCGCTGGTGGAGAAGCGGATCGCCGTCATCGAGAACGACCGGAACATCGGGCTGATCGAGCGGCCCGAGTACAAGCGCCGCTGGGCCACCGAGGGCTGGGACAAGCTTCAGGACACCGCCCTGCGGGGCTGGCTGCTCGACCGGCTGGAGGCCCGCGAGCGCTGGTTCGCCGACGTCGACGGGATGGTCCAGCCCCGGCTGTGGACCACCGGCCGGCTCGCCGACGAGCTGGCCGCCGACGCGGGCTTCGTCGCCGTCGCCGAGCTCCACCGCCCCGGCGACCCACTGGCGAAGGTCGTCGCCGGCCTCGTCGAGGACGAGCACGTCCCCTTCCTCGCAGCCCTGCGCTACAAGGACTCCGGGCTGGTCAAACGCGCCGACTGGGAGTCGGTGTGGGACCAGCAGCGCGCCGAGGACGCCGCCCCCACCCCGGAGGCGGCCAGGAAGATCCGCGACGCGATCCCCGTCCCGCCGAAGTACGCCCAGGCCGACTTCCGCAAGGCGTCCTACTGGCGGGCCCGCGGCAAGCTCGACGTCCCCAAGGAGCGGTTCGTCTCCTACCCGCACGCCGGCCCGGCCACCGACCCGACGCTGCTGATCGGCTGGGCCGGCTGGGACCACCGCGAGCAGGCCCAGGCGCTGGCCACGCTGATCGTCGAGCGGCAGGACACCGACGGCTGGGGCGCCGAGAAGCTCACCCCGCTGCTCGCCGGCCTCCGGGAGATCATGCCCTGGGTCCGCCAGTGGCACCACGAGGTCGACCCGCTCTACGACGGCTCGCCCGCCGAGGTCTACGACGCCTTCCTCGCCGAGACGATGGGCCGGCACAACCTCACCGCCGACGCCCTCACCGGCTGGCGCCCGCCGGCGACCACCCGTGGCCGCAGGGCTACCCGATGACCGCCCCCGTCCGTACGATCCGGACAACCGGACTTCGCATGACCCGCCGAGGTGTCGCATGACCAGCCCGTCACCACAGCCGCAGCCGCAGCCGCTGCTGCGCGAGGTCATCGACATCCCGCTCAGGACGTCCGACAGCGACTTCGTCCTCAGACTCACCGAGGGTGTCACCGACGCCGAGACCCTGCGCAGCTACGTGGTGACCGACCGGCTGGTCGGGAACTTCGACGAGGCGCTCGGCCTGATCGCGCAGGCGGTGAGCACCGGCACGTCCAGGGGCGTCTACCTGCACGGCTCGTTCGGCTCCGGCAAGTCGCACTTCATGGCGGTGCTGCACGCGCTGCTGCGCGGCGAACCGGCCGCCCGCACGCTCGACGACCGCCTGACCGACGTCGTCGGCAAGCACGACGCGGAGCTGGCCGGCAAGAGGTTCCTGCTCGTCCCGTTCCACCTGCTGGGGGCGAAGTCGATCGAGCAGCGCGTCCTCGGCGGCTACGCCGACCAGCTGCGCGGGCTGCACCCCGACGCCCCGATCCCCGCGGTGCACCGGGCCGAGGCGCTGCTGGCCGAGGCCCGCGGCGTGCGGGCCAAGGTCGGCGACGCCACCTTCCTCGCCGAGCTGAACCGGGCCGGTGCGGGCGGCGGCGAGGAGGACGACTGGGGCGACGACGCCTCCTGGACGCCCACCGAGCTGGACGCGGCACTCGCCCCGGGCGCCGCCCCGGACGGGCGGACCCGCCGGCTGGTCTCCGACCTGCTGACGACCTGGTTCGCGAACACCTTCCGTGACCTGCGCGAGGACGCCGAGGGCTTCGTCTCGCTGGACGCCGGCCTCACCGAGATCGCCCGGCACGCGCGGGACCTCGGCTACGACGCCGTCGTCCTCTTCCTCGACGAGCTGATCCTGTGGCTGGCGAACAACATGGGCGACCAGGCGTTCGTCTCCCGCGAGGTCCAGAAGGTCACGAACTTCGTCGAGGGCGGGCTGGGCGCCCGGCCGATCCCGGTCGTCAGCTTCATCGCCCGCCAGCGGGACCTGCGGGAGCTCGTCGGCGAACAGGTCGCCGGCGACGTGCGGCTGTCCTTCCTCGACGTCCTCACCCTCGCCGACGGCCGGTTCGACAAGATCGTGCTGGAGGACCGCAACCTCCCGCTCATCGCCAACCGGCGGCTGCTGCGGCCGCTGAACGCCGACGCCGAGGCGGCGATCGCGCGGGCGTTCGTCACGACGGCGAAGGTCCGCGCCGAGGTGTGGGACACGATGCTCGGCGGCAGCTCCCAGCTCGGCGCCGACCGGGACGCGTTCCGGCTGTCCTACCCGTTCAGCCCGGCGTTCATGGACACCCTCGTCCACGTCTCCTCGGCCCTCCAGCGCAACCGGACAGCGCTGAAACTCATGCGCCAGTTACTCGTCGACCACCGGAACGACCTGCGTCTCGGCCAGGTCGTGCCGCTCGGCGACCTGTGGGACGTCATCACCCGCGGCGCCGACACCCCGTTCACCGACGTCCTGAAGGCCGAGTTCGACGCGGCGCAGAAGCTCTACGCCCGCAAGCTGCGCCCCTACCTGCTCGACGCGGAGGGCCTCGACGAGGACACCCTCGCCCGGGCCCGCCGCGCCCAGGCTGCTGGCTCCGGTGCCAGCGCTGGCACCGGCACCGGCGTCGATGTCGGCATCGACCCGGCGCTCGCGACCAGGGTCCGGCGGTTCACCGCGGACGACCGGCTGGTCAAGACACTGCTGCTGTCCGCGCTCGCGCCGAGCGTCCCGGCGCTGCGCAACCTGACCACGCGGCGGCTCTCCGCGCTCAACCACGGCAGCATCACCAGCCCGATCCCGGGCGGCGAGGCCGGGCTCGTCAGCAAGAAGGCCGAACGCTGGGCCGGCCAGTTCGGCGAGATCAAGTATGTCCCGGTGGAGGGCGGCGACCCGGGCGTCGGCCTGGAACTCGTCGACGTCGAGGTAGACAGCATCCTGAACTCGGCCGTCGCCTACGACAGCGCCGGCAACCGGCGCGCGCTGGTGAAACGGCTGCTCGTCGAGGAGCTCGGCGTCACCGCCACCGGCGACGTCTACGGCGACCGGCTCGACCTCGTCTGGCGGGGCGGCAGACGCTCCGCCGAGGTCGTCTTCGGCTCGGTCCGCGGCGGCGAGCTGCGTGACGACCAGTTGGCGCCCGTCGACCCGCGGTCGTGGCGGATCGTCGTCGACTACCCGTTCGACGACACCGGCGACGGGCCGGTCTACGCCCGGGCGCGTGTCGAGCGGCTGCGCGGCGCCGGCGTCCAGCACCGGACGGTCTGCTGGATCCCCGCCGACCTGACCGCCGCGCGCCTGGCCGACTTAGGGATGCTCGTCCGGCTCGACCACCTGCTCGCCGGCGGCGGGCACCGGTTCGACAGCCACGCCCAGCACCTGAGCGCCGACGACCGGCAGCGCGCCCACGGCGTGCTGAAAAGCCGCTACGACGCGCTGCTGACCAAGACCCGGACCGTGCTGCGCTCGGCCTACGGCCTGACGTCCAAGGACGAGCAGGACGTCACCGCCGACTTCAGCGACCACCTGCGCGCGCTGTGGCCCGGACTGAACCCGACGCTGCCGCTCGGCGCGTCGTTGCGGGAGGCGGGCCGGCGGCTGGTCGGCGACCTGCTCGCCGACCAGTTCCCCGGCCATCCCGACCTCGACCCCGACCAGACCGGGACGCCTGTCAGGCCCGCGGAGCTCAAGCTCGTCCTCGGCTATGTGACCAGAGCGGCCGAGGCGGACGGCGGCTCGGTGGAGGTCGCCCGGGGCGACCGGATCCCGGTACGGCGGATCGCGCCGGCGCTCGGGCTCGGCGTGATGCACGAGGTGCGCTTCGAGCTGGGCCGCGAGTGGGTCGACCACTTCACCCGCTGCGCCGCCCAGGCGGCGGCCGACGGCTCCGGCGCGCCGGGCGCGGGCGCCCTGGGGCCAGGCGCCTCGGGCTCGGGCGACTCGGGCTCGGGCGGTTCGGGCTCGGGGCCGGGCGGCTCGGGGCCAGGCGGTTCGGGGCCGGGCGAGCCGCGGGTCAGCGAGGTGCGGGTCAGCGACCTGCTGCGCTGGATCGACGAGCCGAAGCCGCGCGGCCTGGACGACAACGTCGCGCACCTGGTCGTCGCCGCGTTCGCCGAGCAGACCGACCGGGCCTGGTACCGGCACGGCGGCCTGCTCGCGACCCCGCCCGAGCTGAACGCGATCACCAGGGACATGACGCTGCGCGAGCAGCCGCTGCCCGACGCGGCCGACTGGGCGGCCGCCGGCGAACGCGCCCAGGCGATCCTCGGGGTACGGCCGCCGGCGCTGCTGCGCGGCCGGCTGCTACGCGGCTTCGCCGAGGAGCTGGTCGAGAAGACACGGCCCCGCCGGGCGGCGAGCCAGAAGCTGGTCGACGCCCTGGAGACGCACGCCGCCGCACTCGGGCTCGACCCGCGCACCGGCCTCGCCGCGGCCGGCACCGCCGCGGCCGGCACCGACAGCAACGGCCCCGACAGCAACGGCGCGAACGGGGGCCGGCTGCGGACCGCGCGGGCCGCCCGCGACCTGCTCTTCGCGCTGGACGACCCCAGGGCCGGCGGCACGGAGATCGTCCGGCGGCTGGCCCGCGCCGAGCTCGCCGGCCCGGCCACGCAGTTCGCCGTGAGCATCAGCCGCGCCGACGACGTCACCGACGCGATCAGAGCGGCCCCCTGGGACGAGACCTTCGCCGTCATCGCCGGACTGCCCGAGCCCTACCGGACCGAGGCCCACGAGATCCTCGGGCTGATCCGCGCCACCGGTGCCGCCGACGAGCTGACCACGTCGCTCGCCCCGGCGCTCAACCAGGCCCGCACCAGGGCGACCACCCTGCTCCGCCGCGCCACCACGGCGCCCGTCCCGCCCGTCGATCCCATCAGGCCCGCCGATTCCATCAGGCCCGTCGATCCCACCAGGTCGAGGCCGTGGGCCGAGGTCCCGCCGGTCGAGACCGTCCCGATGAGGCGCGGCACCGGCCAGACCGGCTCCAGGCCGGCCGTCACGATCCCCCCGCCCGGCCAGGGCAGCACAACGGAGGGCGGCGCCGCGGAAGGCGGCACGAGGGCGGGCGGCACCGGAGCCGGCACGGCCGACGCGGGCACGGCCGGCACGGGCACCGCGTGGCGGTGGCGGGGCCGGGTCGGGGAGCTGGAGGAGGCGCTAGCCGAGCTGCGCACCCACGTCGGCGACCAGCCCGGCGATGTCGAGATCATCTGGCGGCCGGCGCCGTGACCCTCCTGTCGTCCCCGGGTGGCGCGGGCGGCGCGGGCGCTCCCCGGGTGACCCCGGCCGTCGTGCTGGGCCGGGTCGACCGGCTGCGGCGCGCCGCGCGGAGCAACCACGGCGGCCAGCCGCGCGTGCTGCTGGTCCGCGCCCAGCCGGACTGGCCGGTGCCGGGGGAGCTGGACGCCGGCGGCCGGCCGGTCCGGGTGGTGCCCTGCGTGTCACCGCTCGCCGTCCTCGAGGAGGTCACCCGCTGGGCGCGCGACCCGGTCGAGGACGGCTGGCTGGTGCTGCTCACCGACGCCGACGAGGAGACGCTGGGTGACTCCGTCCTGGCCCAGGTCTACCGGCAGCGGGTCGACGTCATCGAGCCGTGGCTCGCGGTCCTGGAAGACTTCGGCGCCACCCAGGCCGACCCGCGGCTACGCGCCCCCGAGTACCGCTGGGTCGCGCAGGCGCTGCTGGAGGCCCGTCCCCCGGCCGGCTGGCCGCGCCGGCCCGATGGCCTGAGCCGGCAGGACGCGCTGGCGGAGCTGGCCGCCGTCCGGCTCGGCCTGACCGAGCTGGGTCTGGGCGCCGCCGACCTGGACATCGCCACCCTGCTGCGCTGGACGACCACCCCCGGCGCGACCGAGGCGCTGCGCCGGCTCGGCGACGACGAGCGCGCCGGCCTCACCGCCTACCTGGTCGAACGGACCGGCCGCGCGGGGCGGGCCCTGTTCACCCTGGTCGCCGCCGGCAACGGCGAGCGGGCGCTCGCCCTCGGCCTGGTCTGTGACTGTCTGTGGCCCCGGCGTGGCCGCGACGCCGCCGGCCCGCCGGCACCGGCGGCGGGGGATGTCGCGGCGGTCGAGCGGGCTGCCGAGCGGGCCAGGGTCCGGGTGGAGCGTTACTTCGGCGACCTCCGCCTCGACGACACGACCATGCGCGCGTTCGCTGACGCCGTTCACGAGGTGGTGACGACGGCGCTGGTGGCGGCCCGCCCGGGCACCAGCCGGCTCGGCCTCGACACGGCCGGCGCCGCGTCGGCGACCCTGCACCCGGAGGATGCGCTCCCGGCCCTGCTCGACACCGCGGAGCGGCTGCTCGACGACCTGGACGCCCGGGTGGCCGGCGCCGCGAGCGACATCCTGCGGGCCGGGTTCGACCACCGGCTGGCCGCCGTCGCAGCCACCGTCCGCGACTTCCTCGCCGCCGCCGAGTCCGGGGCCGACCGCACGCTGCTCGCGCGGGCGGCCCGCGACGTCGTGACCGCCGTCGGATCGCTGCGCGACCATCTGCTGGCCGGTGTCGACCGTCCCCCGGTGGAGCGGGCCACGGTGGAGCGGGCCGCGATGGCCGCCCGGCTCGTCGGCTGGCTCGCCACCCAGCCCACCGGTTCGCTCGCCGCCGCGCACCGGGCGGGCGGGCAGGGCTCCGCGGGCGGGCAGCGCCCCGGCCGGGAGCGGGCGGGCGAGCCGACGACGCTGGCCGGCGCCCTCGACGCCCACCTCGACGACGGTGCCTGGGTCGACATCGCGCTCGGTCACCTGGCCGTCGGCGACCCCACGCCCGCGATCGGCGCGGTGTACGGCGACCTCTACCGGGTGGCGGCCCGTCGCCGCCGCGCCCTCGACGCCGCCTTCGCGCAACTGCTCGCCCGGTGGAGCACGACCGGCAGGCCGGCCCCGGCCGCCGCGGCGGCGCCGGCCGGGCCGCTGTGCGTCGAGGAGATCCTCGACCGGGTGGTCGCGCCGGTCGTGGCCGCCCGCGGCGGCCGGGCGCTGCTGGTCGTGCTCGACGGGATGAGCGCCGCCGTCGCCGTCCAGCTCGCCGCCGAACTGCGCCGCGAACGCTGGGAGGAGTGCGACCCGCTCGGCTCCCTCCCAGGTGGGCCGAACGGTGAGCCGGCCGGCTCCGCACGGCGGCGGGCGGCCGTCGCCGTGCTGCCGACCGTGACCGCCACCTCGCGGACGTCACTGCTCGCCGGCCGGCTGCTCACCGGCGACAAGACGAAGGAGAAGGCCGAGTTCGAGGGCCATCCGCGCTGGGGCCGGCGGGCTGCCCGGCTGTTCCACCACGCCGACCTGGCGGGCAGGCCCGGCGCCGCGCTCGACGGGGAGCTCGCCGACGCGCTGACCTCGGACACCCCCCTGGTCGCGGTCGTGATCAACACGGTCGACGACACGCTCGAGCGGGGCCGGCCGCGCGACGACGGCGGTTGGAGCCTGGCCGACGTCGGCCGGCTGCGCGCGGTGCTGGGCTACGCCCGGACCGCCGGGCGGGCGGTCATCCTGACCAGCGACCACGGCCATGTCGTCGACCACCGCTCCGGGACGCTGGCCGCCGCCGACGCCGCGTCCGCCCGGCACCGCGTCCCCGGCTCGGGCGACAACGACTCCCGGGACGGCGAGGTGGCGCTGGCCGGGCCACGGGTGCTCGCGCCCGGCGGGCGGATCGTCGCGCTGTGGGACCCGGCCGTGCACTACCTGGGCCGCAGGGGCGGCTACCACGGCGGCGCGGCGCCGGCCGAGGTGACAGTGCCCGTACTGGCCTTTCTGCCGTTCCGCCTCTCCGCGGCGTCGGCGAGCCGCGACCTGCCGCCCGGCTGGCGCCCGCTGCCCGACCAGCGCCCGCGCTGGTGGTCACTGGAGACGACAGACCTCCTCGGCAGCCTTGGTGGTGGCGGCCTTGGGGGCGGACCTGGTGGCGGCGACACCGTGCTGGTCGGGCGGCGCGCCGTCACCGCCCCGGCCGAGGGGACGGCGCCGCCCCCCCGTAAGCGGCGCAGGCCCGCGGAGGAGCAGACCGGCCCGGCGCTGTTCGAGCTTCCCGACGAGGCGGCCTCCGCTCCGACATCGACATCGACATCGGCATCGGCGACGGCATCGACATCGGTGTCCGCGGCGACGGCCGGTGGCCGGGAGGACCCGGTCGACGTCCTCGTCGCCGGGCTGCTCGCGTCCGAACTGTTCCGGTCCCAGCTTGACGGGCTGGCCCGCAAGGTGCCGGTGGAGAAGGTCGAGGCGGCGGTGCGGGCGCTGCTCGCCGCGTTCGGCACCCTGGCGACGAGCGTCGTCGCCGAGCGCGCCGGCGAGCGCCCGGCGCGGGCCGGCGGCTTCGCCGTGACCCTCCAGCGTCTTTTCAACATCGACAACTACCCTGTGCTGGAGCCGATCGACGACGGCCACACCCTGCGCCTCAACGTCGACCTGCTGCGCGCCCAGTTCGGGCTGACCTCTTGACCGGCCAGTTGACCGGCCAGGTCAGCGCGGCGCGGCGCCGGGACGTGCTGGATGCGCTGCGGCGCGGGGCGGTGCCGGCGGCCGGG
>NZ_CAKKTL010000023.1:27083-27559 GCF_920664355.1 Protofrankia sp. CiP1_Cm_nod2 | reverse complement strand
CTGGACCTGCTCGCGGTCGGGCTGGGCCGGTTCGAGCGCGCCGCCGCCGAGGATCTGGCCGCCGTCGCCGCCGGCGGGTCGGTGTTCAAGGCGGTCCGCGGCGAGTACGGCTCCGGGAAGACGTTCTTCACCCGCTGGCTCGCCGAACGGGCGAAGAAGGCAGGCCTCGCGGCCGCCGAGGTGCAGATCTCGGAGAACGAGACGCCGCTGCACAGGCTGGAGACCGTCTACCGCCGGCTGACCGAGCGGCTGACCACCGCGACGTTCCCGCCGAGCGCGTTGCGGCAGGTCGTCGACGGCTGGTTCTACGCGCTGGAGGAGGACGTCCTCGCCACCGACGGGGCGACGGGCGACGCGGCGACGGGCGACGACGCCGCGGCGCTCGACCGGGCGGTCGGCGAGCTCGTCGACCGGCGGCTCGCCGACGTCGGCCGGACAGCGCCCGCGTTCGCGGCGGCGCTGCGTGGCTACCGGGC
>NZ_CAKKTL010000023.1:26114-27058 GCF_920664355.1 Protofrankia sp. CiP1_Cm_nod2 | reverse complement strand
TCATGTTGTCGCAGAGGATCAGGTCCGCGCCGGCTGTCACTGCTTCGGCGACCTGGGTCACCGTGTCGCACTCGACCTCGACCGGCAGGCCGGGGAACCTCGCCCGCACCGCGGCGAACGCCGCCGCCACCCCGCCCGCGGCGACCACGTGGTTGTCCTTCACCAGCGCCGCGTCCGCCAGCGACATCCGGTGGTTGCGCCCGCCTCCGCAGCGCACCGCGTACTTCTCCAGCGCACGCAGCCCCGGCAGGGTCTTACGGGTGTCCCGGATCGCCACCCCCGTACCGTCCACCGCGTCGACCCACCGCCGGGTCGCCGTGGCCACCCCGGAGAGGTGGCACAGCAGGTTCAGCGCCGTGCGCTCGGCGGTGAGCAGGGCGCGGACCGGGCCCGTGACGGTCAGGACGGTGTCCCCGGGGCTCACCCGGTCACCGTCTGAAGCGATGATCTCGATGTCCAGCCCGCCCGTCCAGCCACTCTTCGTATCCGAGTGCTCGTCAGCGGCGCCGCCCCCGCGGTGGACGTCCGACGGATCCCGCGTCGAGCGGACGCCTGTGGGCTCGTATCGCGCCGGGTACCAGTCGGAGAGGACCACCTCGAAGACGGCCGCGGCCACCGGCAGGCCGGCGACGACTCCTCGGGCCCGCGCGACGACTGCTCCCTGCCCGGCCAGGCCGGGCGGCACGGTCGCGACCGACGTCGTGTCGACCGTATCCGGAACATGACTACTCACTGTACGGACAGTGGCATCCGCCGCGGTTTCGGGGGCCGCGACCGGCTCCGCTGGGAGCGCGGGCAGGTCCTCGGCGACGGCACCGCGGATGAGCGCGACGAGCGCGTCCGGATCAAGCCCGGCGGACACCAGAGCGCCGCGGGTCTCCGGCGACAACGGTGACGATGACGGCGGTGACAACGGCGGCGGCGGTGACAACGACAACGGCGAC
>NZ_CAKKTL010000023.1:15653-25938 GCF_920664355.1 Protofrankia sp. CiP1_Cm_nod2 | reverse complement strand
AGCGGCGGTGGGGACGGCAGTGGCATCAGGCCCGGTCCGAGGCGTGCCCGGCGGCTGCCGGGTGGCCTGGCGCAGGCGCGGCCTCCGCGGCGTTCAACGGCTCGTATGTCACTGAGAGCTCACCTTCCGCGTCCAGCTGGGTGAGGATGTGGCCACGCCAGCGTGCGTCATCAGTGTTACCGAAATCTTCCCGCCAGTGCGAGCCGCGGGTTTCCTGACGCATTGTGGCAGCCGCGACCAGCGCTGTGGCGACGGTCCGCAGGTTGGTCATCTCCCAGGCGTCCGGGCCGGCGGTGACGGTGCCGCCGGCCCGCAGGTCCCCGAGGGCGGCCAGCGTCTTCGCGGTCGCCCGCAGGCTCTGCGCACTGCGCAGCACTCCGGCGCCGTCGGCCATGGCGCGGGTCAGGTCGGCGCGGGCCGCCGGGTCGGCGAGCCCGGCCGAGCCGCGTCCCACCACCGGGTTCGCCGGCTTCGTCGGGGCGGGCAGCCCCCGGGCGAGATCGGTGCCGATGCGGGCGGCGAAGACCAGCCCCTCCAACAGGCTGTTGGACGCCAGCCGGTTCGCCCCGTGCACGCCCGTGCAGGCGACCTCGCCGCACGCGTACAGCCCGGGGACGCTGGTCCGCCCCCAGACGTCGGTGCGTACGCCGCCGCTGGCGTAGTGCGCTGCCGGAGCGACCGGGATCGGCTCGCGGACCGGGTCCACGCCGGCGGCCCGGCAGCGGGCGGTGATCGTCGGGAAGCGCCGCAGCAGGGTGGCGCTGCCCAGGCCGCGGGCGTCGAGGTAGAGGTGGTCGACGCCCTGGGCGGACATCACCTGGGACATCCGCTTGGCGACGACGTCCCGCGGCGCCAGGTCGGCGAGCGGGTGGACGCCGTCCATCACCCGGTGCCCGGCGGCGTCCACCAGGTGGGCGCCCTCGCCGCGCATGGCCTCGCTGACCAGCGGCTGCTGGCCGGAGACGGACGGCGCGCCGGACGGCTCATCGTCGCCGCCAGCCGGTCCGGTCGCGCCGGCCGGGCCCGCCCCCGCCCCCAGCCGCGCTCCCGCTGCCGTCGACGGCGGGACCAGCCACAACGCGGTCGGATGGAACTGGACGAACTCCAGGTCGGTGACGACCGCGCCGGCGCGCAGCGCCAGCGCCACGCCGTCCCCGGTGGACACCGGCGGGTTCGTGGTGGCGGCGAAGATCTGCCCCATCCCGCCGGTGGCGAGGATCACCGCGCGGGCGGCGACCGCGCCCACCCCGTCCTTGCTGCCCTCGCCCAGGACGTGCAGGGTCACCCCGGCGGCGTTGCCGTCGGCGTCCAGCAGCAGGTCGAGGACGAGCGCGTGCTCGATCACCTCGACGCCCGGGTCGGCGCGCACCGCCGTGATGAGCGCCCGTTCGACCTCCAGGCCGGTGGCGTCGCCGCCCGCGTGCACGATCCGGCTGCGCAGGTGGCCGCCCTCGCGGGTCAGCGCGAACCCGCCGGTGGAGCCGTTCCGGTCGAACGCGGCGCCCAGCTCGGCCAGCTCCCGCACCCGGGCCGGCCCCTCGGTGACGAGGATCCGCACGGCGTCGGCGTCGCACAGCCCGACCCCGGCGGTCAGGGTGTCGGCCAGATGATCCTCGGGGGAGTCCTCCGGGGCGAGCGCGGCGGCGATGCCGCCCTGCGCCCAGCGGGTCGACCCCTCGTCCAGGCGCGCCTTCGTGACCAGCAGGACCCGGCCGGCGGGCACGGCCGCGCGGGCGTGCAGGACGGCGCTGAGCCCCGCGATCCCCGACCCGATCACCACGATGTCGGCGTCGAGGGCCCAGCCCGGCCGGGGCGTGCCGAGGCGGCAGGGCAGGAAGGTCATGGGCGGACCCGCGCTCCGACCGTGGCCGGCCGCCCGCCGTCCGGCTCGTGCCGGGGCGCCTCCCGGCCGGTTCTCGTCCCGTCGACGGACAGCTGATCGACCGACAACGGCTGGACGATGTCCCCGCGCAGGCTGGACGGGTCGTCCGGGATCGCCGCCGCCGGATCCTGCCCGTGGGCGACGACCCGGTTGGTGGCGTCCACGAACAGCACCCGCGGGGTGAACCGGCGGGCCTCGGCATCGGCCATGACCGCGTACGCCAGAATGATCACAAGATCTCCGGGATGGACAAGCCTTGCCGCCGCGCCGTTGATCCCGATGATCCCGCTGCCGGGCGGGCCCGCGATCGCGTAGGTCTCCAGCCGGGCGCCGTTGTCGATGTCGACGATCGTGACCTGCTCGCCGGGGAGCAGGTCCGCGTCCGCCATCAGGTCGGCGTCGATCGTGACGGAACCGACGTAGTGCAGGTCGGCCTGGGTGACCGTGGCGCGGTGGATCTTCGATTTGAGCATGGTCCGGAACACGGTCAGCCGTCCTCCCCGGGCAGCGTGAGCTCGATGTTGTCGATCAGACGGGTGGTGCCCACCCGGGCCGCGACCAGCAGCAGCGCCTGGCCGGTGCGTACCGGTGCCAGATCGTGGGGGCCTGCCAGCCGCAGGTAGCCCACCTCGACGTCCGGTTCGGCGGCGAGCACCTCGCCGGCGGCGGCCAGCACCACGTCCGCTCCCTCGTCGGCGACGCGCACCCCGACGGCGAGCGCCCGTGACAGCGCGAGCGCGCTGCGGCGCTGGTGGGTGGTCAGGTAGGCGTTGCGGCTGGACAGCGCCAGCCCGTCCGGGGCCCGCACCGTCGGCACCGCGACGATCTCGGTCGGGAAGGCCAGGTCACGCGCCATCCGCCGGACGAGGACGAGCTGCTGGGCGTCCTTCTTGCCGAAGAAGGCCAGGTGCGGGCGGGTCAGGTGGAGCATGGTCGCGACGATCGTGAGGACGCCGTCGAAGTGCCCGGGGCGGCTGGCGCCCTCCAGCACCTCGCCGAGCGAGCCGGCGCTGACCCGGACGAGCGGCGGGGTCTCGTGTACGACCGGCGGGGCGAAGACGATGTCCGCGCCTTCGCGGCCGCACAGCTTCAGGTCGGCGTCGAGCGTCCGGGGGTAGCGGGAGAGGTCCTCGCGGGGGCCGAACTGCAACGGGTTCACGAAGATCGTGACGATCAGCTGGTCCGCGCGGGCCCGGGCGGCGCGGATCAGCTCGGCGTGCCCGGCGTGTAACGCGCCCATCGTCATGACGACAGCCCGTGTAGCATTTGCCGCTAAGGGTGACGCGTCGAGCAGTGAGTCGAGTTCCGCGCGGCTCAGGGCCAGCGCCGGTTCCCCGTCGCCGGGCGATCGGGGGCGTGGCGAAGCCGCGGTTGCGGATGTGGCCATCAATGTCGTTCCAGTCCTCGTAGGGGTACCGGACGTCGCGCGCCAGCCTAACCCGAACGCGATCGCGCGCGCACGTCTGTCACGTACCGCATATGTGACAAGCGGCTGGCGGCCGCGGCCGGCGGTTACCGGCCGGCGGGCTCCGGCCGGCGGCGACGCGGCCCGGCGGGCCGAGGGTACGCCCGCCGGGCCCGGGGTGCCGGGCTGCGGTCGGACGTCCTGGAACACCTGCCCGGGACGGCGCCTACCGGGCCCGCGCGGTGGCGATGTAGCCGGCGAAGGAGGTGCCGGTGAGGCGTTCGTACGCCTCGACGTAACGGGCCCGGGTGGCCTCGACCACCTCCGGCGGAAGCTGCGGCCCGGGAGCGGTCCGGTCCCAGCCGGTGGACGCCAGGTAGTCGCGGATGAACTGTTTGTCATAGGACGGCTGGGAGCCGCCGGGCCGCCACTGGTCGGCGGGCCAGAACCGGGACGAGTCCGGGGTCAGCACCTCGTCGCCGAGCCGCAGGACGCCGTCGGCGTCATAACCGAACTCGAACTTGGTGTCGGCGACGATGATGCCGCGCCCGGCGGCCACGTCGACCGCCCGCTCAAAGATCTCCAGGGTGAGTTTCTCCAGCTCGGCGGCGGCCTCGGGGCCGACCTGGGAGGCGGCCTGCGCCCGGCTGATGTTCTCGTCGTGCTCGCCGACCGGCGCCTTCGTCGACGGGGTGTAGATCGTCGCGGGCAGCCGGCTGCCGTCGACGAGGCCGGCGGGCAGCGCGTGGCCGCTGACCTCGCCGGTGCGCTGGTAGTCCTTCAGCCCGCTGCCGGTGAGGTAGCCGCGGGCGACGCACTCGATCGGCACCATGGTCAGCCGCCGGCACAGCATCGACCGGCCGCGCAGCTGCTCGGCGTAGGGGGTGAGCTCGTCGGGGTACTCGTCCACGTCGGTGCTGATCACATGGGACGGTACGAGGTCCGCGAGCTGGTCGAACCACCACAGCGACAGTCCGGTGAGGACGGCGCCCTTGTCCGGTATCTCGGTGGGCAGGACCACGTCGAAGGCGGAGATCCGGTCGCTGGCGACCAGGAGCACCGCGTCCTCACCGACCGCGAACATCTCGCGTACCTTGCCCGACCCCAGGTGGGTCAGCCCGGCGAACTCCTCGTGCGTCAGTGGCATGCTCCGACCGTATGCGATGCGCCGGGCGTCCTCGCCGGCAACAGCCTCGCCGGCAACAGGATGTTCTCGCCGGCGACAGGACGCCCCCGCCGGTGACGCGGCGTCGTGGCCGGTGGCCGGGCGTCCTGCCGTTGACGGGACGTTGCGGCCCGTGACGCGGCGTTGCGGCCGGTAGGGTGCCCGGCCCGGGGATTCGGGCGCGGTTGTCGGGCACGATGGCCGGTATGGCAACCGAGCACGCGGCCCCCACACCTCCCACCGCCCCCGAGCCTCCTGAGGCCCCTGAGGTTCCTGAGGTTCCCGACGTCCTGGCCACCCGTTACGCCTCGGCCGAGATCCGGCGGCTGTGGTCACCGGAGAGCAAGGTGGTCGCGGAGCGCAGGCTGTGGCTGGCAGTGCTGCGCGCCCAGCGGGATCTCGGCCTGGAGCTGACCGCCGGTGTGATCGAGGACTACGAGCGGGTCCTCACCGAGGTCGACCTGGCCTCGATAGCCCGGCGGGAGCGGCTGCGGCGCCACGACGTCAAGGCCCGCATCGAGGAGTTCAACGCCCTCGCCGGCCACGAGCACGTGCACAAGGGCATGACGTCACGTGACCTCACCGAGAACGTCGAACAGTTGCAGGTGCGCAGCTCGCTCGCGCTGATCCGGGGGCGCATGGTCGCGGCACTGGCCCGGCTGGCCCGGCTGGCCGCCGAGTACGACTCGCTGGTGATCACCGGGCGTAGCCACAACGTTCCCGCCCAGGCAACCACGCTCGGTAAGCGGTTCGCCTCCGCCGGGCAGGAGCTGCTGGCCGCCTTCGAGCGGGTCGAGGACACCCTGGAGCGCTACCCGCTACGCGGGATCAAGGGCCCGGTCGGGACCGGCCAGGACATGCTCGACCTGCTCGGCGGAGACGACGCCAGGTTTGCCGAGCTGGAGCGTCGGATCGCCGGGTTCCTCGGCTTCGGCCGGGTGCTGACCAGCGTGGGCCAGGTCTACCCGCGGTCGCTCGACTACGAGGTCGTCACCGCGCTGGTCCAGGCCGTGGCCGGGCCGGCGAGCCTCGCCACGACCATCCGCCTGATGGCCGGCCACGAGCTGGCCACCGAGGGCTTCGCCGCCGGCCAGGTCGGCTCGAGCGCGATGCCGCACAAGATGAACACCCGGTCCTGCGAGCGGGTGAGCGGCCTGTCGGTGGTGCTGCGCGGCTTCGCCGCCATGACCGGCGAGCTCGCCGGGAACCAGTGGAACGAGGGGGACGTGTCCTGCTCGGTCGTGCGCCGGGTGGCGCTGCCCGGCGCGTTCTTCGCCGCTGACGGGCTGTACGAGACGTTCCTGACCGTCCTGGACGACTTCGGGGCCTACCCGGCCGTGATCGCCCGGGAGCTGGACCGCAACCTGCCCTTCCTGGCCACGACGAAGATCCTGATGGCCGCCGTCCGCCGGGGCGTCGGGCGGGAGACCGCCCACGAGGTCATCCGGGAGCACGCGGTAGCGGTCGCCCTCGCCCTGCGGGAGAAGGGGGCGGAGCACAACGACCTGCTGGCCCGGCTGGCCGGCGACGACCGGCTGGGCCTGGACACGGCCGAGCTGTTGTCGGTGCTGGCCGAGCCACTGACGTTCACCGGAGCGGCCCGGGCTCAGGTCGCGGCCTTCTGTGCCCGGGTGGGCGACATCGTCAGCCGCTACCCGGACGCCGCCGTCTACACCCCCGAACCGATCCTGTGACAGGCGATCCTGTGACAGCCGATAGCGGCAGCCGATCCTGCGGCAGCCGATCCTGTGACGACAGCCGGCAGGGACGCGCCGGGCGGGTGAGATGCGCCTGCCCGGCGGGAACTGTCCGACAGGCGCCCATCCAGAATGATCATCCGATGTGACGGGTGAACAAGGCCGCCTGCCCGGCGGAAGCCCCTGAGCGGGGTGCGCCGGGCAGGCGGGATGCACCGAGGTGCCGGGACTCGCCGAGCGGCGGCCCGGCCGGTTGGTGGACGGTCAGCGGTCGGGGGTCAGTGCCTCCTCGAGGCCCGCGGCGGCGGCCTTCTCGAAGTCGTCCTTGAACGCCGTGAGCAGGGCCTGCAGGCCGGGGTCGCTCAGGGCGAGGATCTGGGTGGCCAGCACGGCGGCGTTCGTGGAGTTGTTCAGCCCCACCGTGGCGACCGGCACCCCCGGCGGCATCTGCACGATGGCGAGCAGGGAGTCCATACCGTCCAGCGCCCCACCCGTGATCGGGACGCCGATCACGGGCAGTGTTGTCAGCGCGGCGACGGTTCCGGGCAGGGCCGCGGCGAGCCCGGCGCCGGCGATGACGACCTCGATACCACGGGTGGCCAGCTCGCCCACGTACTCCGCGAGGGTGCGGGGGGCGCGGTGGGCCGACACCGACACCTGCTCGTAGGGGACACCGAAGCGCTCCAGGGTCGCGCCGGCCTTGCTCATCGTCTGGGCATCCGAAGGGGAGCCGTAGACGATGGCAACCTTCGGTGACTGCACGTTCGGGCCGCTCCGAGGGATCTCGCTCATACCTGCTTGCTCACTCACCTTCTGGACGACTGGCTGATCGTAGGTGGACGACTGGCTGGCCGGACGCGGGAAGCCCGGGGCGGGCACCGCCCACCCGGCGGCCTACGGCGTCCCCGGGTGGGCGGACACGCCGGACACGCCGGGCAGGGCGGATATCGGCGGCACAGGCGTCAGTACCTCTGCCCCCACGGCTCCCATGGTTCTCCTTGGCCCCCGTGGCGGGGGATCCGGATCCGCGCGGATCCGGATCCCCCGCATCTGCTGTATCTTCCGGATCCCGTGGCCCGGCTGTGCTGATCTGTCTGGTCAGGAACCTCGCTCCGCCGACCCGCCGGCCCCGCCGCCGGGCGCCGCCTGCCGGGTCGGGACGCCGATGCGGGTCAGGTCGCCGATGTCGGTCCGGTAGTGCGCTCCGGCCAGCGACAGACGGCTGATCGCCTCGTAGGCCGAGCCTCTCGCGGCCTCCAGATGTGACCCGATTGCAGTTACGCACAGTACACGTCCGCCGGACGACACGATCCTGCCGTCGGCGTCCCGGCGGGTGCCCGCATGCAGGATGTCCACGCCGGTGAGGGCCTGCGCGGCGGCGAGGCCACTGATCGGGTCACCGATTTTTGGTGACTGTGGGTAGCCAGAAGCGGCGACGACCACCGTGACCGCCGCGCCGGCGCGCCACACCGGCGCCCGGCGCCCCGACAGCACGTCGGTCAGTGGCGTGGCCAGCAGCGCCAGGATCGCCTGCACCTCGGGGTCGCCGAACCGGACGTTGAACTCCACGACCCGCATCCCGCGGGAGGTCAGCGCGAGACCGGCGTAGAGCAGGCCGGAGAACGGCGTGCCACGGCGGGCCATCTCGCCCACCACGGGTCTGATCACTGTGTCGACGACCTCCGGGACGAGCCCGGGCGGCGCCCACGGCAGCGGCGCGTAGGCACCCATCCCGCCGGTGTTCGGCCCGGTGTCGCCGTCTCCGGCCCGTTTGTGGTCCTGCGCGGGCAGCAGCGGCACGACCGTGCCGGCCTCCGTGACGATCGCGAACAGCGAGACCTCGGGGCCGTCCAGATACTCCTCGATCACAACCCGGTCGTCCGCCCGGCGCAGGCAGGACCGCACGGCCGCCACCGCCTCCGCCCGGTCGGTCGTCACGGTGACGCCCTTGCCGGCGGCCAGCCCGTCGTACTTGACGACGTAGGGCGGGCCGAACTCGTCGAGGTCGGCCAGGGCCGGCTCGATCTCGGTGTGGTCACGGGCGGCCGCGGTCGAGACGCCCGCCGCGCGCATCACGTCCTTGGCGAACGCCTTGCTGCCCTCCAGGCGTGCCGCCGCGGCGGACGGCCCGAAGCAGGCCAGCCCACGGGCCCGCAGCTCGTCGGCTGCCCCGGCGACCAGGGGGACCTCCGGCCCGATGATGGTCAGATCGGCCTGGACGGCCTGCGCGAGGGCCGCGACGGCGTCCGGGTCGCCGACGTCGAGCGGACGCGGCTCGGCGAGATCCGCGGTGCCGGCGTTGCCCGGGGCGCAGACGACCGAGCCCACGGCCGGGTCGTGCGACAGCGCCCGGCACAGGGCATGCTCCCGGCCGCCGGAGCCGACGACGAGCACTTTCACCGCGTCACCTGTTACCCACTGCCACCGCCGGGCCGGTCGCCGCCGCTGAACGAACCGTCAGCACGGAACGAGCGGCTGCCGCCGAACGAGCTGTTACCGTCGGAGCCGCCACTGCCGTGGGAAGGGCCGCCACCGGAGCGGTCGCTGCCGTCGCTGCCGTCGGAACGGCCGTTGCCGTCTGCCGGGCTGCCGTCTGCCCGACCGGTGGCCGGTGGCCGGCCGTGCGCGCGGTCACGGGCCCTGCGTGGGAACCGGTATGGGAGGGCACGCGGTACAGGGTAGCGCCCAGCGCGATCAACTTTCCGGCCTGGCCCGGCCGCGGGATGTGCTCAAGGTGTGATAACCGTGGGCGCTCCGGGCGAAAACGAACACATTTCGTGACGGACGCCTGGCTGGCGCTCGCCGGGATCCGCGCGGGCGGTGTGTGCCCTGCCCGGCCGCGCGCCCGCTCCGCACCCGCGGGCCCATGCGCCCACGTACGCCCACGGGTGTCTGCCGGGACCGCCTGTCCAGCCGGGACCGCCTACAGGATGACCCCGGCGCGCCACAGCGTGTGTGCCAGGCCGTACACCAACTGCTGCGCGCAGCGCCGGGCATCCACCTCGGCCATGGAGCCGATGACCGCGTGGACGTCCACCGGCCACACCCGGACATCGCGGCCCAGGGCGTACAGGGCCCCGGGGTTGTCCCGGCCCTCGAAGGCCCGCCCGTCGCGGTCGACGAAAAGGTGCAGGCAGCGGCCCGTGTACGGGAACTCCTCGTTACGCCAGTACAGCACCGGCCAGACCAGCGGTGACGTGACGTGCCGGCCGCGCCGGCGGTCCCTGGCCTGCCCGGAGCCGCGCCGACCGGCCTTCCCGTCGTCGCTCCCGCCGTTGGTGATCTCCGTCGGGAGCCGCCCGGCCGCGTCGTGACCGGCGGTGTCGTGGCTGGCCGGGCCGGCAGCGGTGGGAGCCGGGATCGGAAGCGGCGCCGGGTCCCACTGCTGCCGGCGGCGCCCACCGCGGGCCACCGGTGGCAGGCGCTGCGGGAGCACGCGGACGCTTACGTCCGGTGAGAGATTCTGGGCCGCGCAGATGGCGAGGAACTCGGCGATCTGCCTGTCCACATGGGTGGCGACGGCGTCCGCCCGCCTGCGGCGCTGCTCCTCGGCGCGGTTGGCGCTGCGGACGGCGTAGCTGCCGCGAACGACCACCTCCACCAGGCCGGCGGGAGGTACGTCGCCGATGGGTGAGAAGCCGACCGGCCGGGCATGCGCGCCGACGCCCTGCCGTACCGCCTGCGGCTGGGTGACCAGGCCGGCGGCGTGCGCCACCGGCGTCCGGTGGGCCGGCAGGGAACCGACGGGGCCGGCCGGGGCGGCCGGACCGGACGTGCCGCCCGCCGCCGGCCTGCCACCGCGCGGCAGGCCGGTCCGTGGGATGCCGGGTTCCAGCCGGTGGCCGTCGGGGCCGGGGCGGGTGGGGGCCCACCTGTCGTCCGGCGTGTTCGGCCGGGCGTCCCCGGCGGGGGCGGGCGGCGGCGCGGAGCCACCGCCTGTCGCGGCCACCCCCGGCGGCCTGCCGTTCATCAGGGCTTCGGACGGCCTGCCGTTCACCGGGCCGCCGCCGCTCGCGGCGGTGCCGCGGTTCGCCGTGTTCCCGCCACTCACCGAGTTCCCGCGGTTCGCCGTGTTCCCGCCACCCACCGGGTTCCCGCGGTTCGCCGCGTTGCTGCCGTTCACCGGGCTGCCGCCG
>NZ_CAKKTL010000023.1:12432-15049 GCF_920664355.1 Protofrankia sp. CiP1_Cm_nod2 | reverse complement strand
TTCGCCGTGTTGCCGTCACCCACCGCGTTCTCACCGGTTGCCGGGGTGTCGTCGTTCACGGGGCCGGTGTGGTTCACCGGGTGGCCGTGGCGCGGCGGGCCGCCGTCCACCGGGTTCTGCTCGGGGTCCTGTCCGGACGGGCCTGCGGCGATCTGGCCGGTGGCCGATGTGGCTATTGGTGTTGTTACTGTCGGTATTGACGTCGGTGTCGACTGTTCCGGCTGCCCGGACCGGTCCGGCTGGGTGGACGGCCGTGCCGGCCCGGACGGCTCGGCCGTGGCCGTGTCGGCGGCGGGCGGCTGGTCGGCTGCCGTGTCCCGTGCTGTGCTGGTGTTCTGGCTGGTGCTCCGGCCGGAGTCCTCGGCGCCCACGGAGCGGGCGGTGACAGCAGCCACCGTGACACCCCCGTCCCGATCGACTACTCGCCTTACCGAAATACAGACTCCACAGTAACCCTCAGTAATGCAAGTGGACTCCCGAGGGGGTGATCGGTGCGGACGGGAGTTTGATGACACCTGCGGGCAGGCGCCCGCGATGACTGCCCTGAAGATCTCGCCGTACTCCGTCGGCGATGTGACATCCCTGAGCCGGGCGGGCCAGGTAACCTCGCCCGGTGCCTGCGCTCGTGCTGATCGGTGCCCAGTGGGGCGATGAAGGCAAGGGGAAAGCGACCGACCTGCTCGGCGGTGCGGTCGACTTCGTCGTCCGGTATCAGGGGGGTAACAATGCCGGACACACCGTTGTCATCGGCGCGGAGAGCTATGCCCTGCACCTGATCCCCAGCGGCGTGCTGCGCGCGGACTGCGTGCCGGTGATCGGTAACGGCGTTGTCGTGGATCCCGGCGTCCTGCTCCAGGAGATGGACGGGCTCACCGCCCGCGGCATCGACGTGTCCCGACTGCTGATCAGCGCGAACGCACATCTGATCATGCCTCACCACCGGGCGCTCGATAAAGTCACCGAACGTTATCTCGGCAAGGCGCGGATCGGCACCACCGGCCGCGGCATAGGCCCGACCTACGGCGACAAGATCGCCCGGACCGGCATCCGCGTCCAGGACCTGCTCGACCCCGGGATCTTCCGGGCGAAGCTGGAGCTGGCGCTGCGGGAGAAGAACCAGATCCTGACCAAGATCTACAACCGGCGCGCCCTCGAGGTGGACAAGGTCGTCGACGAGTACAGCGTGTACGCGCAGCGGCTCGGGCCGCACATCGCCGACACCGGCCTCGTGCTCGACAGGGCGTTACGGGACGGCCAGGTCGTGCTCCTGGAAGGCTCCCAGGGCACCCTCCTCGACGTCGACCACGGGACCTACCCTTTCGTCACGTCGTCGAACCCGACCGCGGGCGGGGCCGCGGCCGGCTCGGGCATCGGGCCGACAAGGATCACCCGGGTGATCGGCATCTGCAAGGCGTACACGACCAGGGTCGGCTCCGGGCCGTTCCCGACCGAGCTCACCGACAAGGTCGGCGACGAGCTGCGCGCCGTCGGCGGCGAGTTCGGCGTGACCACCGGCCGGGCCCGGCGCACCGGCTGGTTCGACGCGGTGATCGCCCGCTACGCGGTGCGCGTGAACGGGCTGACCGACCTCTTCCTGACCAAGCTGGACGTGCTCTCCGGCTTCGACCGGGTACCGGTCTGCGTGGCGTACGACGTCCACGGGGTGCGGCACGACGAGATGCCGATGACGCAGACCGAGTTCCACCACGCCCGGCCGATCTACGAGGAGCTGCCCGGCTGGGGCGAGGACATCTCCCAGGCGTCGTCGTTCGACGATCTGCCGAAGGCCGCCCGCGACTACGTCAGGACGCTTGAAGAACTGGCCGGCGTGCCGGTGGCGGCCGTCGGGGTCGGCCCCGGCCGGAACCAGACGATCTCCATCCGTGACCTCGTCTGACTGACCGGCCCGACCGGAGGCAACACGGCCATGGCGGTACGGCCACGGCGTTGCGGTCGCGACAGTTCCCCGCGCAGCGGCTTCCGCGCGGGACCGGGACCGCTCCAGCCGATCGCCCTGCCGCCCTGCCGCCCTGGCGGGCGAGCGCCCGTGGTTCCCGCGCGTGACCGGGATGTCCCGGGTGGGAACCGGGATGGCCTCTTGAAGATCAAAAAAATTGTTCCGTATGATGACCGACATCCTCAGCCGCCTACCGCCGAAGTGGCCACGGACGTGGCATGCTCAGGCTCGGCCAACAGCCGATCTTCCGCTCGGCCGGCCGCCCGGTGTGCTTCCGCCCGCGCGGGGCCGAGCCGAGCGGGGACAGCCGTAGGTGTGGGAGTGTTCCGTATCACCCTTCGTTCGCATCGTGGAGGTACGCAATGAAGCGTTTCGCGCTGATCGCCCTGCTGGCCGCGGTCGCCGGTGGCGGTTTCCTCATCCGCAGGCGGAGCAGGCAGGACGTCTGAGCGCGGGCTCGTCTGCCGCCGTGAACCCATCCGCTGCCGCGAGGGCGACCGTTCGTGACAACAGGTGGGTGCGGCGAGGAGCCGTCACCGGGGCCGCTGTTGCAGCGGCCACCACGCCGAGGCGGGCGCAGCGGCCAGTACGGCGAGGAGGCCGCCCCATGGCCCCAAGGGCTGCCGCGGCAACGGACACCATGGGCGGGGACACCATGGA
>NZ_CAKKTL010000023.1:9442-12294 GCF_920664355.1 Protofrankia sp. CiP1_Cm_nod2 | reverse complement strand
GGAGGACGAGGTGGCCGGGCGTATGACCGGCGTCCGCCGCGGCCGGCTGTGCCCGGTCGCGTGGCCATGCTGATGACCTCCAGATCGCTGATCTCCAGCGGCCCCGGGATCCCGGATGTCCTGCGGGAGTCCCGGGGCGGCTGATCGGCCACTGCGCTGATCGTCGTCGGGCGCGGGCCGATGTGGGCCTTGGCGGTGCCGCGTCGGCGAGAAGCCCGCACCAGATGCCGTTCGTGGAACAGGCCGATCGCGAAACAAGCCGAGGTGGGTCCTGATGGTGCGTACGGCGGCCCCGATGTCAGCCCCCTCGCAGGCTGTCCGCGAACGCGGATCTTGTGCGTGCCGTGCCGTGCCGTGCCGTGGTAAAGCGGTAATGACGTCCGCCTGACGTCGACCGGCCCCTGGCCACGACCGACCGGCCGACTGTCAGGTCTCGCCCCGCCACGAATGCGGGCCGTCCTCGGTGGTGGCCCCGGAGCGTCTCCAGCGGAGACGGGTCACTATCCGCGACCGTCCGCGCAGGCCATGATCTGGACGAGTCTGTCGTTGTGCACGCTTTTCGGCCGCAAAAGCGTGCACAACGACAAACATACGGCGATCTTCTCCGCTCACCGGCAGCCGGTAGCGGCGTCCGGTGACATATGCCATCGATGGTGTACCACGCATGGTCACCCGGCCGGCGCTTTATGCGCCGGTCCGCGCGTCCGGATCCCGCTTCGGTCCGGAATCCTCCCGGCGCTGGTGATGAACATGTTGCTGCGGCCGGCGCCGATCACTTTACCGCGCACAGCTGTGTGACCCACGCCGGTCGGCATTGTTTTCGACATGTTTCGGCTTGTACATCGGGACGTACCGGCTGCGCACCGTCGCCGCTTCGTGATGTCCGTAAACTCGGCCGGGCCCGGGTATGCTCGAGTTCGTGCACCGCTATGATGTCGACAGCGAGATTCTGACGCAGGCCGTCGTCAACTATGCGCGGGAGCGACTACGCCTCAGCCCCGTTCCCCTGGACGGTACCCGCTCGCGCGCGGAGCTGACCGCCGCGGTGGGGGAGACAATAACCTCGGACGGTATCGGTGGCGTCGAGGCGCTCCGGGTTTTCGACGAGCTCCTCTCCCAGGCGTGTATTTCGGTCGACCACCCCCGCAACCTCTCGTTCATACCGGCGGCGCCCACCAGGGCGGCGATACTTTTCGACCTCGTCGTCGGGGCTTCGTCCGTATACGCGGGGAGCTGGCTGGAGGGTGCCGGCGCCGTGTACGCGGAAAACCAGGCACTGCGCTGGCTGTCCGATCTCGCCGGTTTTCCGCCCGAGGCCGGTGGGGTCTTCGTCCAGGGCGGGACGATCGGGAACCTCTCCGCGCTCGTCGCGGCCAGGTACCGGATGCGGACGCGGGACGGCGCCACCCGGCGTGGCGGCCGGCCCGCCGTGTGGCGTATCGCCTGCGGTGCCGAGGCGCACTCCTCGCTCGAGACCGCCGCCCGGGTCATGGGCGCGGAGCTCCTGGTGGTCCCGGCGGACGCCGAGGGCCGTCTCACCGGCCCCGCGCTGGCCCACGCCCTGGACAAGGCGGATCCCGACGTCCGCGACAGCGTGTTCGCCGTCGTGGCGACGGCCGGCACCACCCAGTTCGGCATTGTCGACGACATCCGCGGAATTGTCGACACGGCCCATGAACGGGGCCTGTGGGCGCATGTCGACGGGGCGTACGGGCTGGCCGCGCTGGCCGCAGAACCGGTCCGTCATCTCTTTGCCGGAATAGCCGACGCGGATTCTTTCATTGTCGATCCGCACAAATGGCTGTTCGCTCCGTTCGACGCCTGCGCGCTGATCTACCGGGAACCGGCGCTGGCCCGCGCGGCACACGCCCAGAAAGCGGGCTATCTGGAGG
The DNA here is from genome assembly GCF_920664355.1 of Protofrankia sp. CiP1_Cm_nod2. Lineage (NCBI taxonomy): Bacteria > Bacillati > Actinomycetota > Actinomycetes > Frankiales > Frankiaceae > Protofrankia > Protofrankia sp. CiP1_Cm_nod2. The sequence continues at coordinate 10,402 of NZ_CAKKTL010000023.1, read as the reverse complement.
TCCTCGAAACCGCTGACGACTGGAACCCCGCGGACTACGCGATCGGTCTCTCACGGCGTGCGCGCGGCCTGCCCTTCTGGTTCTCACTGGCTACGCACGGTACCCGCGCCTACGGTGCCGCCGTGGAGAAGTCACTGGCCACCGCCCGGGCCGCGGCTGATCAGATAAGGGCACTGCCCTACGTGGAGCTCGTGCGTGAGCCGCAGCTTTCCGTAGTGGTCCTGCGCCGCCTGAACTGGACACCGGAAAACTACTACGAGTGGACGGAGAAACTGTTGCGGACGGGTTTTGCCTTTGTCACCCCGACCGTCCACGAGGGGGAGACGGTGACCCGTTTCGCGATCGTCAACCCGTGCACCGAACCGTCCGACATCGCCGCCATCCTCGGCAGCATGGCCTGACGGCATGGCCTGACGATATGGCCTGACGATATGGCCTGACGGCATGGCCTGACGGAACACGGCATGCCCCCGACCGCCCTGCTTCCGGCAGCTCACCGCGCCTACCGCCGCGACCACAGCCCGGAGCCGGGCCTCGAAGACAACTGAGACCGGACCGGCGACGGAGCCGGCAACGGACGGATCGCCCGGGGCGTGCGCCCATGGACTGCCGTGTGCGGATGCCAGGCGCTGCGCGCCGGGGGTTTCCCGTGGAGGCCTGCGGGGGCTCGGCCCCCGCGGCTGGCATAAAGCCATCCGCCCATGGTGCGCCAGCACATGGGTACCCAAGGATGGCGGTGGAGGTGGGATTTGAACCCACGGAGGGGTTGCCCCCTCACACGCTTTCGAGGCGTGCGCCCTCGGCCACTAGGCGACTCCACCGTTTGTCAGCTTACTGGATGCCGTGGTGGGGCGGAGCGGCGCGTCCCCGCCAGCCCGGCCCCGTACCCGCCGGCGGCCCGCGCTGCCCCGGCCTGGCTGCCCGTCCTGACAGCCAGGCGTCCTGACAGCCGCCGACGGA
>NZ_CAKKTL010000023.1:8323-9064 GCF_920664355.1 Protofrankia sp. CiP1_Cm_nod2 | reverse complement strand
ACGGTGGCGCGGTTCGTGTTTTCCGGATCGTGGTTCCGTGCCGCTCGGTTCGTGATCAGGATGGCGGCCGGTTCCGGCGGGCCGCGAAGAAGTCCGCCAGCAGGCGCGCGCACTCCTGTTCCCGCACGCCCGTGACCACCTCGGCGCGGTGGCGGAGGCGTGGGTCGCGGACGGTGTCCCACAGCGAGCCGGCGGCGCCTGCCTTGGGGTCGTACGCGCCGTAGACGAGGCGGCCCACCTGGGCCAGGAGCAGCGCGCCCGCGCACATCGCGCACGGCTCCAGGGTGACGACCAGGGTCGTCCCGGGCAGCCGCCAGGTGCCGGCATGTGCCGCGGCGGCGCGCAGCGCCACGACCTCGGCGTGGGCGGTCGGGTCCCGCTCGGCCTCGCGGGCGTTGCGGCCCCGGCCGATGATCGTTCCGTCGGCGTCGGCGACCACGGCGCCGACCGGGACGTCCCCGGTTGTCAGGGCCCGCCGCGCCTCTGCCAGGGCGGCGCCCATCAGCGCGGCGAGGCCGGGCGTGCCCGGGTGGGGGAGGCCCCCCATGTCAGCTCCCGATCTCGTCCAGGATGTCGGCGCAACCGGCACGCTCGCTGATCGCCGTCACCACGTCCGCCGGCAGGAGGCCCTCTTCCGTGATCAGTTCGAGTAGCGTGTCGGCGTCCGTGCCGAGATCGGCGAGCAGGTCGAGGTCACCGACGGGCTGTCCGCCGGCCGGTGTGTCGTCGGAGTCGTCGTCG
>NZ_CAKKTL010000023.1:0-7972 GCF_920664355.1 Protofrankia sp. CiP1_Cm_nod2 | reverse complement strand
CCACGCCGGCCCACCGGTGGCAGCGCGCTGGCGAAGAGCCGGTCGGCGAGGGCCGAGGTGAACAGCACCCGGTGGTCGGACAGGAACACCCGTGGGTCGCTGATGTCGCCTTCCACCCGCACGATGCCCAGGTACTCGTCATCCTCCTCGACGAAGGCGACGGCGAGCTCGGGGGAGATGTCGTGCAGCAGCTCCGCAAGTATGTCAAGGTCGTCGATGTTGTCGAGGTCGATCTCATGCGCGCTCCAGCGTCCGCGGATGCGGCCGATGGCGCTGGCTTTCTGGGTCACCGAGTTCTCCCACGGTCTTGTGTCGCGTCCATACCAACTCCGAGTGCCCACCCGGCGGCCACTGGCTCCGAGCGTCCGCCCGGCGCCGGCGGCCCGCGGTCCCCGGCCGGGCCGCATCCCCGCCCGGGCCGCTTGTCACGACGGGGCACAGCGGTAGCGGTCCCTACGGACCGGCTGCTCGGTCCATGACGGCCGTCCGCTCGCGTCACCCTGCCGTACCCTGCTCTGTCCCGCCCGGACAGTGATGTCCCGCCCGCGACGCACCCCTGTCGTGCCTGCCTTTGCCGTACCTGCCCCGATGGGGCGCGCCCTTGCCGGACATGCCTGGTGGACAGCCGTCCGGCGCACGTCTTATCACACCTCGTACCACACTCGTACCCCGCCTGTTCGCCACTGCCCGGAGGATGTTCCGAGGCCGCTCTGGAGCTGGTCCGGGACCGACATGGGACGGGTATGACGGGGTGTCGGTCACCGGCGCGGCGGCCCGTGGCACGCTGGGGAGGCGATGAGCACACCCTTCCCGCGCCGGTTCTCCGCCCGCACCCGTGCCGCCCTTGCTGTGGAGAAACTCGCGTCCTCGGCTTCCCGCCAGCTGGGACGCGGATCCGGTGAGATGATCGGCGGCAAGCTTGCCCTGCGGGTCTCCCCGGAGATCCTGTCCGAGGTCGCGGCCGGGCAGCTGGTGGCCTGCGTCAGCGGGACCAACGGCAAGACCACGACCACCCGGCTGCTGGCCCGCGCGCTGGGCACGCTCGGCCCGGTCCGCAGCAACAGCGGTGGCGCCAACATGGCGGCGGGCGTGCTGGCCGCCCTGTCCAAGCCGCCCTACGACGCGGCCGCCGCGCTCGAGGTGGACGAGATCTGGCTGCCCAAAGTGGCCAGGCAGATCCAGCCCCGCGCGGTCATCCTGCTCAACATCAGCCGTGACCAGCTCGACCGGTCGAACGAGACCCGGCGGATCGCGAGCCTCTGGCGTGATCTCGGCGCCGAGCTGCCCGGCGCGACCGCGATCGCCAACGCCGACGACCCGCTGGTGGCCTGGGCCGCCGCCGGCTGGTCGAACCAGGTCTGGGTGTCGGCGGGCCAGAACTGGACGGCGGACGCGATGGTGTGCCCGCAGTGCGCCAGCCTGCTGCACCGCAACGCCACGGGCTGGTGGTGCGGCTGCGGGCTGGCCCGGCCTGAGCCCCTTGTCTCGGTCACCGGGCCGCACGAGCTGCTCTGGTTCGGCCGTCACCTCACGGCGTCGATCGACCTGCCCGGCCGGGTGAACCTCGGCAATGCGGCGATGGCCGCCGCGGCGGCGAAGCTCTTCGGGGTCGAGGTCGAGCAGGCGCTGGCCGCGATGACCGGCCTTGAGGACGTCCAGGGCCGCTACCAGGAGGTCGAGCTCGGCGACTCCGGTACCCGCGGGCGGCTGCTGCTGGCGAAGAACCCGGCCGGCTGGGTGGAGATGATGGAGCTGCTCAACAGCACGCCCACCCGGCCGGTGATCGTTGACTTCAACGCGCAGACCGCTGACGGGCGTGACCCGTCGTGGATCTGGGATGTCCCGTTCGAGCGGCTGCCGGGCCGGCGGGTGCTGGTCACCGGTGGGCGCAAGGAGGACATGAGCGTCCGGCTGGCATACGCGGAGATCCCGCACACGGTCCATCCCGATGCCGAGAGCGCGGCGGCGGTTCTGGACGAGAAGATCGTCGATGTGGTCGCGAACTACACCGCCTTCCGCGACATCCTGGGGCGGGTCGCCCCGGTGAGGACGAACAGTTGACCAAAAAGGTGACCAAAAAGGTGACCATCCACGGTGACATGACCGGGGCCGCGGCATGAGCCGGGAGTCGGCGACCCGGATCGCCCTGATCTACCCGGAGCTGCTCGGGACGTACGGCGACGGCGGCAACGCGACCGTGCTGGCGCAGCGGCTGCGCTGGCGTGGCCTGCCGGCCGAGGTGATCGGCGTCCCGGCCGGGGAGCCGGTGCCGGCCGGCTGCGACATCTATCTGCTCGGCGGCGGTGAGGACGAGCCGCAGGTGCTGGCCGCCGAGGGGCTGCGCCGCAACAGCGCGATCGCGCACGCGGTGGCCCAGGGCGCGGCCGTGCTCGCGGTGTGCGCCGGATACCAGGTGATCGGTGCGTCCTTCCCCGCCGGTGAGGGCCGTATCCACGACGGCCTGGGCCTGGTGGACGTGGAGACGCGACGCTCGTTCGAGCAGCCGGTGCCGCCACGCGCGGTCGGTGACATCGTCGTCGAGCCCGTCCCCGAGCTCGAGCTGCCGTTGCTGCTCGGCTACGAGAACCACGGGGGACGTACCCGGGCACTGCCCAACGGGCACGGCCGGCCGCTCGGGATCGTGCGCAAGGGGGTCGGTAACGGTACCCCGGACCACACCGACGGTGTCGTGGACGGCCGTGTGATCGGTACCTACCTGCACGGTCCGGTCCTCGCGCAGAACCCGGCCCTGGCCGACCTGCTGTTGTCCTGGGTGCATGGCTGGCTGCCGGAACTGGCCGGCCCGCCGGAGACGGAGGTGCTGCGCCAGGCACGCCTGCACGCCCTGGACGTCCATGCCTGACCCGGGGCCGGGCGGCCGCGGGGAACCTTCGGTGGGCGCGGGAAGCAGCCGGGGGGCCTGCGCCCGGACGCGGGGGGAGCGGCCTGTCGCCCGGTGCCCGGCCGTCGGCCGTCAGTCCGTCCTGACGGCCGGCGGGGTGGCGGGTGCGGGACACGGCTCGTCGTGCTGCGGCGGCAGATGGGCGCGGTCGTGTTCGGCGATCGCCACGTTCAGCCGGCTCAGCAGCGCGCCGAAGACACCGAGTTCCTCCTGGTCCCAGGTGCGTACCAGGGTATTGATTTTTTCTACCCGTGCGGAGCGGGTGGCGAGGTAGCGTTGCTGGCCGCGGGTGCTGAGTCTCACCAGCGTCGCCCGCCGGTCGCTGGGATCGGTGGCGCGTTCCACCAGCCCGGCCGTGACAAGCGCGGCGATCTGGCGGCTCACCGTGGAGATGTCCAGGGCGAACACCGTGCCCAGGGTGGTCAGCCGTACGGCGCCGTGTTCGTGGATGTGGCTGAGCAGCAGGTAGGCGGAGCGGTCCAGAACCGTCCCGGACTCGCCGGCGATGGCCATCCGGAAGCGTTCGGCGCGCCGGCCGAACACCGACAGCTCGTGTTCAATCTTGATCAGTCGATGGTCGAGTTCCTGACCACTGTCCACTTCGGCCTCACCCCTGTTCCGGCAGCCGTATGCCCCGCAATCCGATGTTGTCGAGATTCTGGTGGATACACCACGTCAACGAACGAGCCGTGCCGTGGTTGCCGTACCGGACATGCCTGTTTGACTACTTTTAGTAGTCAATCGGTATCGCAAGCTGACTGGGTGTGAGACAGCGCACTCCGGGTGGCCCCGACTTGCCCGCGACGCGAGGCGAATCTGCCGAATCGACGGCTCCTGGTGTGGTTCGGTTGTCTCGTGGTGTCGAATCCGCTGAAAGCCGGGAAACAGCTATGGGCCAAGAACCGCAAGCGGGTGCTGATCATCGGTGCCGTGCTCGTGGTCGCCTGGATCTACGTGTCTCGCTCGGGTAGCCCGGATACCGAGCGGGCGAAGATACCGGCGGGGTACGCCTCCGCCGAACGCGAGCTCGCCGTTCATGCCGACGCCGACCCCGGCAAGCCCCTGCCGCTGGTCCTCGTCCTGCATGACAACAACAGCGACGCGGCTGCGATCGAAAAGATCACCGAAGCCTCGACGCTTGCCGACCGGCAGCACTTCGCCGTGGTCTACCCGGAAGCCGTGGACGGCGAATGGAGGTTGGACGACCCCCGGGGCGCGGACGTGCAGTACCTGCGTGACGTCGTGCGCTACGTGTCGGAGAAGCGGTCGAAGATCGACCAGTCCAAGATCTACATCTGGGGTCTTGGCGAAGGTGGGCGGGCCGCCCTCACGATTGCCTGCGGGGCGCCTGACAACAACCTGAAGTTCGCCGCCGTCGCGGTGGTGGGGCCGGTCGGGCAGGTCCCGAACTGCCCGTCGGGAACCCATGTCCAGCATGTCGACGGGACGTGGGACAAGCAGGTCACGCGCAGCCTGTGGGACTTCTCCAGGAAGCCCAAGGCGTAGGAGCGGGCATCCGGGGTTGGGAGGCCCGCGGAGAAGGCGTCTGATGAGGTTCCAGCCTCGGCCGCGCATCCGGTCGGTGGGAGAGGGCGGCTCCCGCCGACCGGCCGGACTGTGGGGGGGGTCCAGTACGACCGGCCGACGGAAGCCTCTTGTTCCGCCGGGCTTTCCGAGCTGGGGGGGTTGGCTCGGTCCAACCAGCGGAAGTCATCATCGCGGGATGCCGCGGAGCGCCGCCAGGCCGGTGTCGACGTCGACAAGATCGACCTGGCGGCAAGGTTCACGCACAATCGGAGGGGGAGGCCGCGCGGGAACCCGCCTGTGAATTGTTTCTACAGTATATTGGTTGCCACTACGCGAAGCCGCGTACTGACAGCCGGATGTGGACGCGGGCTGACCGGTTCGCTCAGAAAACCCGGCCGACGGAATATGACGTGGTATAGATGGCCCTCAGCGAGACGACATCACCTGACTTGGGTGCCACCCACATCTTACCATCGCCCGCATAAATACCGACGTGGTAGATGTTACCTGGTGCGCCGTAGAAAATCAGGTCACCTGGCTGCTTGTTGTACTGCGATATCCTGGTGGTCGCCTCGTACTGTCCCTCGGCGGTGCGGGGGATGTTGCGTCCCAGCTGCTTGAAGACGTACTGGACCAGTCCTGAGCAGTCGAACGTGTAGGGGCCCTCAGCGCCATAGACGTAGGGCTTCCCGGCCTGCTGGGCCGCGAGATACACCGCCCGTTCACCCAGCGAGCTGGCGGCCGCGAGCGCGCCCGAGATGGCGTTGCTCATGGTCGGGGCATCGAGGCCAGTGATCTGGGGAGAGCGCTGCACGGGCGGGGTGTTGGGAATCACGGTCAACGTGCCGACGTTCGTCGACCGTGTCGAGCGCAGGGCGTCGGTCCCGTCGAAAATCGCAGTGATCTGCGTGGTGGTGAGAACCTTCGCGGTGTAGCTGGTGAAGCCCTGCTCGTTGGTGTAGAGGTGCTTGAAGGTGGCCCATCCCTCCGGCAGCTTCACCTGGACCTTGACAAGCTGATTGACCAGCGGTGCGTGGGTGACCGCGTCCTCGAGGGAGAACCCCATCTCCACCGGCTGGTCGGCCTTCACGGAGACGTCCGGATTCGTGACTTTGAGCACGACGCCGTTCTTGGGATGCAGGTCGGTCTGGTTGAGTACCTGGCTGGTGACCGATCCGGAACCACCCGTGGACAGCGGATTGATGGTCGAGGTGCGCAGGTTGGCCAGTGACGCCTGGCTGCCGAACTGTGATCCAAGCGTTATCGGCGAGGTGACGGAGGCATCGTCGGAGTTCGAGTCGGCCGTGGCGCATCCGGCCAGGGCGACACCGGACACCGCGACGGTACCGGTGGTCACCACGGCGACAGCGGCCCGGGCTCGCGAGCGGCCCGTTCCGGGCTGCGGCGCGGGCGCGCGATGCCGGCCGCGTGCCGGACGGTCGACGTGCCGGTCGATCGGGTGCTGGCGGGACGACGGCGCAGCCGCCTGCGACGAACGCGATCGTACTGCTGGATCAGGCTGCACATCATGCGCAGACAAGGTTGTGATCCTTCCCGTTCGCCTGCGAGGTGAGCTGTCGGGTTCGGGCTGGGCTGCCCGGTGGGTCGCGCGACCATCGCGCTGCACACTTCACCCCGAGGGCGACACCGCGGTTCGATGCCGTCCGGTGGAGGATGGGTCCCCCGCTCCTGCCCTGGTGACGACTCGGAGGGAACACCGGGACCGTGGGCAGGATTCGGCAGTTCGGCCCGGTGCGTCGTGACGTCGGCGCGAGACTAGTTCATACGGATGGCGCTAGTAAACACTAGTCCCTCACAACTACCCCAAGTAGTTGTATGAAGTGTCATAACCGGCTCTTCTACCCCATCCTCCTTCGCCGGCCGGGGCGGCGCCGGGTGCGACCGGCTGGCTTGTGGCCTTCGGTCGCCCGACTGACGTGCCGCTTTCCGTGACTTGCGGGATGCGGAGGATGACAATACGCCATAGCGGCGACAGACGGTCGACCAGGAGCCTTCGAGTACAGATAGTGAGCAATACTGCTACGTTAAGTAGCGATCAAGGCTGCCCATTGGCGGTACTCTGCTCTTTTTGCGAAAATTGTCCGATTGGTTGATGCCGAGTTGTCGGCCTTCTGACGCGTGTCGGAATGTGACGTCGTACTCTGGCAGTGCCTCGTCCGGATCGGTCCTTCCAGGTCAGTCACGTGATCAGGGCAGCGTGACGGATGATCAGGAATCGTGCCGATGCTCCCCGGGGAGGCGCTCGCCATGACGCGGTCCGCGTCGGGGTCCGTGCCGGACGGGCGTGGTGTGCGCCAGCCGGACGCGCCCGCCTCCCGGCCGCGTCCTCGCCGGGTGGGCGTTGTTGTGATTGGCGCGGGTGTCGCGGGCCTGGTGGCCGCGGTCGTGCTGGCTCGTCGGGGTATCGACACGCTCGTGCTCGAGGCCGCCAGTCGGGCCAGGGTGGAAAGCCGTCCACGCGCCGGGCTGCTCGGGCCGGCGGCGGTGGACGCCCTGGAGCGCAACGGGCTCGCCGACGGCCTGCGAGCCGAAGGTGTGCCGCACCACGACTGTGAGTTCCGACATCGTCGCAGAGCGTTTGTCGTCGAGTATGCTCGCCATGCGGGCGGACGCCACCACGTTGTCTACCCGCAGCAGAAGCTTGTCGCCGACCTGGTTGCCGCCTACCTTGCCGCGGGTGGCGTCATCGAGTTCGGCGTCACTGACGTGATGTTGGGCGCGCTGGCCTCCGACCACCCCGCCGTCTCCTTCGTCACGGCCGGCGGGCAGCGGCAGGTGGTGGAAAGCCGTTTCATCGCGGGCTGCGACGGCCATCATGGTGTTTCCCGAGGATCGATCCCCGAGGGCGCGTTACGCTCCATCCGGCAGCGCGACAGCGCATGGGCCTGGCTCGCGGTCCTGGCCGCGGTCGCCCCGTCCACCGATAAGATCATTTATGGGGTCAGTCCCCGGGGGTTCGCCGGCCACATGCTGCGCGACCACCGGACAAGCCGCTTCTACCTACAGGTGGAGGCCACCGCCGACGCCGCGGCCTGGCCGGCCGGGCGGATCTGGGCGGAACTGCACGCCCGGCTCGCCGTGGACGCCGACTGGGAACTGGCGGAAGGGCCGCTGCTGGAGCCGCCGAACGTCATCACGATGGACTCGGTCTTCTACGAACCGATGCGCTTCGGGCGCCTCGTACTGGCCGGGGACGCCGCGCGCCGGGTACCACCGGCGGCGGCCAAGGGCGCCGGGCTCGCCATCGTTGACGGCGAGACACTCGCGCTCGCGGTGGTGGCAGCCCTGCACGACGCGGACGAACGCCCGCTGGACGCCTACTCCGAGGTGTGCCAGGGCCGGGCCTGGCTGGCACAGGAAGCATCGGCGAAACTTTTACGGATGGTCAACGTCGAGCTCGCCGACCCGTTCGCCCGGCGCCTGCAGGACGTTCGCCTGGACCGCCTCCGGACCTCACCGGTCGCCGCCGCCGAATTCGCGGAACACTACCTCTCCCCCTCCCCCCTCTCCCCCTCCCCCCTC
>NZ_CAKKTL010000022.1:33695-37948 GCF_920664355.1 Protofrankia sp. CiP1_Cm_nod2 | reverse complement strand
TGTCCACGGCACGGTCAGGCGGCGCGGCCGGCGCCGCGGTCACGTCCGTCCGCGGGCTGCCGTCGCGCGGGGTGCTGGCCGGGGCGTCCGGCGGCCGGGCCCAGCCCGTGGGCGGCGAGGAACCCGTCGACGGTGACCTGCCACGGGAACTGCTCCGCGCGGGCCCGCGCGGCCTGCCGGCGGCTGAACGGGTCGCGGGCGAGCAGATCCTCCACGCCGTCGGCGAAGGTCCAGCCGCTGCCCGCGGCCACGACCCCGGCGCCGGGCACGACAAGCTCCGCCAGGGCGCTGCCGTGGTGGACCACGACCGGGGTCGCGCTGGCCATCGACTCCAGCGCGGCCAGTCCGAACGTCTCCACCGGGCCGGGGGCGAGGAGCACGTCTGCGGTCGCCAGCAGAGAGGCGAGCCGGTCACGGTCCGCGACGAAACCAAGAAAGATCACCGGAAGGCCGGCGGCGCGCCGGGTCAGGCGCCCCCTGCTCGGGCCGTCCCCGGCGATCACCAGCCGGGCGGGGACGCCGCGGCGGACCAGCTCCGCCAGGGCGTCCACGGCGGTGTCGCCCCGTTTCTCCGGCGACAGCCGGCTGGCGTGCACCAGCAGCACCTCGCTGTCGCGGGCGAAGGCCCGCCGCAGCGAGGTGTCGTAACGGTCGGGACGGAAGCGGTCGAGATCGACCCCCAGGGGGATCCGCCGCAGGTTGGTGGCGCCGACGCGGCGGAACTCCTCGCCCGCCCACGCGGTGGTGGCGACCACCGTGTCGAACGACCGCGCGAGCGCGGCGTTGGAGCGGTCGGCGGCGGCCCGCACCGGCAGCACCCCGCGCAGCGGGCGGGGCGTCCACAGGTTCAGCAGCCGGTCGAGGCGTTCGTGGCTGACCACGACGGATCCCACCCCGGCCCGGCGGGCCCACCGGCCGAGCGGGCGCAGGGTCGCCCGGTCGTGGACCTCGAGCCGGTCGGGCGCCTCGGCCGCCAGCAGCCGGGCGACCCGCCACGGCTCGGCCAGCACCCGGTAGTCGGTGCCGGGCACCAGCGGCGCCCGCATGGTGATCACGGTCGCGTCCGGGGTGTGGCGGACGCCGTCGCGTTCCCCGGGGAGGATCTGGACGACGTCGTGCCCGGCCGCGGTGTACCCGGCGGCGAGGTGCCGCAGCGTCGTGCGGATGCCACCGGAGCGCGGCGCGACGAAGTTGGCCGCCTGGACGATCTTCACCGGGTGCTCCCGTCCTCGTTGTGACACGTCCCGGCCCGGTCGGCACCGTGGTGGCAGCGCGCCGTCCGGCGGGCGAGAACGGCCCGTGACCGCGGTGCCACACCGCCGCCGTACCCCGTCCCCAGGCCGCGGACGTCCTGGTAGTGGCCGATCAGCTCGTCCCCGATGGCGCCCCACCCGCAGCCGCTGACGGACTGGCGGGCGGCGAGGCCCATGGCCGTCCGCCGGCCGGTGTCGGTGACGAGGGCGGTGACGCGGCCGGCCAGCGCGGCCGGGGAGTCCGGGGTGAAGTGCAGCCCGGTGCGCCCGTCGTCGACGACGTCGAGCAGGCCGCCCGCGGCCGGCGCCACCACCGGGACACCGCTGGCCTTGGCCTCCTGAGCGGCCTGGCAGAACGTCTCGTGGGAGCCGGTGTGGACGAACACGTCCAGGCTTGCGAAGATCGTCGCCAGTTCCGCCCCGGAGCGGAACCCCAGGAAGGCCGCCCGGGGCAGCCTGCGTTGCAGCGCCGGCCGCAGCGGGCCGTCACCGACGACGACCAGCCGCGTCCCGGGGATGTCCTGCACGGCGCCGAGCAGGTGCACCCGTTTCTCCCGGGCGAGCCGGCCGACGTAGCCGACCAGCACCTCCCCGCCCGGGGCGAGGCCGCGGCGCAGCGCCGGGTCGCGGTGGCGTGGATGGAACCGCTCCAGGTCGACCCCGCGCGTCCAGCGGGCGACCCGGTGGACGCCCTGGCGCAGCAGCATGTCGACCGCGGGCCACGACGGCGCGAGCGTCCGCCCGGCGAGGCGGTGGACGGCGGCCACCCACCGCCAGATGGACCGTTCGGCCTGGGCGAGCCCGTAGCGGGCGGCGAAGCCGGCGAAGTCGGTCTGGTACACCGCCACGCTCGGCAGCCCGAGCCGCCAGGCCGCGAACGCGGACTGCGCGCCCAGCCCCGCCGGGGCCGCCAGATGCACGACGTCCGGCCGGAAGCCCGCGAGCACGCCGACCAGCCGGGGCCATGGCGTCGCCACCCGGAACTCCGGATATCCTGGCAGCGGAACCGACGGCACCCGCAGCACCGGGGCACCGGCGTAGACGTCGGGGCAGGCCGCTGGCGTACGCGTCCCGGCCGCGGGCGCGATGACGAGCGCCTCGTGGCCGCGGTGCCGCAGATGCTCCAGCACCCGGCAGACCGAGTTGGTCACGCCGTCGACGTGCGGCAGAAAAGATTCGGTGATCACTGCGACGCGCACGACAACACGGTCCCAAGCCCCGGGGAGGCAGCGCGGACGCCCGCTCGTCCACGACATGAACTTTGTGACACAGCTTGGTGGTACGACGCCGTACCGTGACGACGCCACGACCGCTGCCGGCCGCCACCTACCGATACGGACCGATGGCGGCTGATGCCGGACCGGCCGGCACCGCGGAGACGTCGGAAGAGCGCCGGAGGCGGATGTCCCCGGCCCGGTCTCCCCGGCCCGGTCCCCCCCGATCGGTGTCCGTTCCCGGCTGCGGCCTGCCCGGCCGGCGTCGCGGAGGTCGCACGCGGCGGCCCGGCCGGGCGCGGGCCCGGCGGCACTGGTCGCTGACGGTCACCAGCGCCACCGGCCCCCCGCGGCAGGCCCCGGGGCCTGGACCCGACGGCACGGCCCAGCATGATGGATGGGTGTTGATCACAGATCTCGTCGGCGTGCTCGGCGCCGCCCACGTCCTCACCGACCCGGATGTGACCGTGAGCTACGAAACCGACTGGACGGGCGCCTTCCGGGGGCGGGCCGCGGCCGTGGCCCGTCCCGCGACGACCGAACAGGTCGCCGCCGTGCTGCGGATCTGCGCCCGGCACGGCGTGCCCGTGGTGCCCCAGGGCGGCAACACCGGCCTGGTCGGCGGTTCGGTGCCGGCCGGCGCGGCGGCCGGGGCGGTGCTGCTCAGCCTGCGCCGGCTCACCGCGCTCGAGCCGGTGGACACCGCCGCCGGGCTGGTGACGGCCGGTGCCGGGGCGACCCTCGCCGACGTCCAGGCGCACACGCGCGCGGCCGGCTACGGCGTCGGCGTCGACTTCGCCGCCCGCGGCTCGGCCACCGTCGGCGGCATCGCCGCGTCCAACGCCGGCGGCGAGCGGGTGCTGCGCCACGGGATGACCCGCGGCCAGGTGGCCGGGCTGGAGGTGGTGCTGGCCGACGGCAGCGTGCTGCGGCGGCTGTCCGGCCTGCCCAAGGACAACGTCGGTTACGACCTGCCATCGCTGTTCGTCGGCAGCGAAGGCACCCTGGGCGTCATCACGAAGGTCCAGCTGCGGCTGGTCGGGCTGCCTGCGGCGCGCACAGCCGCTCTGCTCGCCGTGACCGGCCTGCCCGCCGCGGTCGGCCTCGTCGCCACCCTGCGGGCCACGGTGCCCTCCCTGGACGCCGTCGAGCTGGTCTTCGGCGACGGCGTCGACCTGGTGTGCGCCCACCAGGGCCGGCCGGCCCCGTTCCCCGGCCGGCCGTTCCCGCCGGACACCCCGTACCTGCTGGTGGAGTGCGTCGGGCCCACCGACCCGACCGGCGACCTCGCCGCGGCGGTCGAGACCGCCACCGGCGTGCTGGACGCGGTCGTCGCCACCACCGCCACGGACCGGGAGCGCCTGTGGGCCTACCGGGAGGGGCACACGGCGGCGGTGAACGCGCTCGACGTCCCGCTCAAGCTGGACGTCGCCGTCCCGCTCGCCCGTATCTCCGCCTTCGTCGACGATCTGCGCGCCCTGGTGCCGGCGGTGGCGCCGTCCGCCCGGCTGCACCTGTGGGGGCATCTCGCCGAGGCGAACCTGCACGTCAACGTCACCGGGCTGGACCGCGGCGACACCAGCGGCCGGGAGGCGCTTGCCACGGCGATCCTCACCCGGGCCGCGGCCGACGGCGGCAGCATCGGCGCCGAACACGGCGTCGGACGGGCGAAGACGGCGTGGATGGGCCTGTCCCGCTCACCGGCGGAGCTGGCCGTGCTCGCGGCCGTCAAACACGCCCTCGACCCCACCAACCTGCTCAACCCCGGCGTCCTCGTCCCACCCCC
>NZ_CAKKTL010000022.1:24885-33090 GCF_920664355.1 Protofrankia sp. CiP1_Cm_nod2 | reverse complement strand
GGCCGCCCGGCACCAGCCCCGTGGACAGCAGCCGCCGCTGTGATGGCGACGGCCCCGCCACGACGAAAACCGCTGACAAACCGAGACCGGCGCGCGTCGGCTCATGGCTGGCACCCGTCGGTTGTAGGTCGACGGCCCAAAGCCATGCCCACAAACCGCTACCCACGGCAAGATCTTCAAGCCGCGTGCACGCTTACCTCCACAAGATCATCCTATTGGAAGATCCAAGGATGTGACGGGAAAACAGCATCACGCGGCACTCGCCGGGCTGGGGCGAGCGTATAGCGCCTTCCACCTGACGGCGTCGGCTCCTCGAACATCACGGCCTGGGTTCCAGGTCCTCGCCGGGACCGGTCCCCGGCGGGCGTTTCGTGGCCCGCTCGGTCGCCTCGCGCGTCCGCTTGATTTCCTCATCCGCCACCTGCTCGCCTATGAACTCCAGCTCCGCGTCCCGTTTCCGCTCCACCATCTCGGTGGGGGAATGGCTGGCGAGCGGGGTGTCGATGTTCATGGCCTTCAGGGCGTCGCCAGAGAACTGAAGGAAGCCGACTATCCCCGCGGGGACCATGACGCCGTTCACGAATTTGCGCCCCGCGTCCATGAGTCCGCCGCCCGCGTGCGCGGCGCCGCCGCCGATCGTCCGTTTCACGAAGGCGTGCCCCTGCGCGGCAGCGGCGGCGAGGGCCTGCGCGCTCGCCTCGGTCGCGCTCGCGGCCTCGTGGAGCCCGTGGATCACACGCCGGCAGTCGGGCCCGTTGTGGACCTGCCGGGCCGCCTGCTCGATCTCCGCCGCCATCGAACGCAGCCGCGCGGCGCGCTGCCGCAGGTTGTCCACCAGCGCCGGCAGCGGCCGCAGGCTGTCCTCGAGCGCGTGGCAGACAGACTCCAGTTCGGACACGGATGCCTCCGGACGCTAGTGAACGGACCGGGCTGACGACTTCGCGGCGCCGAGCGCGGCGATGGCCGTGCCGGTGTGGTGGGCCGCCTCCCGCAGCGACTGCGCCAGCTGCTTGTCGACCTGCTGCGCGCTGCCGCCCACCACCGCGATGACCTGTTCGCTGACGGCCTGGAATCTGGCGGTCGAGTCCTGGAGCATCGTCTGGGCAGCCGCGGCCTCATGGGATGCCTGGGCGAGCAGGCTGTGGAGCGCCCGCAGTGCGGCGGCGTTCCGCGGGTCCGGGCGGTTGTCGGCCACTACAGCGACTGCCCGTAGCTCGAGGCGACGCGGGCAGCCTGAGCCAGGGCCTCGACGGCCGCGTCGACCTTGCTCTGCGCTTCCTTGATCGCCTGAACGACCTCCTTGTCCTTGCTCTGGGCGCTGCCGCCGATGGTGCTCTGCACCTGGCCGGCGGCCTGCGAGAACCTCGACTTGAAGGCCGAGAGCTGGCCGGCGGTGGACTTTGCCTGCTGGGCGATGGAGTCGATCTGGCCCTTGAGCTGACCGAGCTGCGACATGGGTTTCTCCTAGCGCGCGAGAAGGACGACGGTGACGACCACGAGGATCACGAGGGCGACGACGGCCGCGATGACCCCACCCGGGACCCCGCGAGATGCCGGGGGCGTCGCGACCCGAGGAGGCGCCGGCTTCGCCGGTGCCGGGGCCGCTCTCGCCAGCCGTGCCTGGGTGCGCAGCAGCGACTCGGCGACCGGCCTGGCCTCGGTCGCCCACTGCGCCACCTCGCGGATCTGCCCGCGAATCTCCACCAGCCGCGGCGGCGTGCCGGGCCGCGGTGTGCCGGAGCGCGGTGTGCCGGCGCTCACCACCGCGTCCGGCAGGCCGAGCACGCAGCGCAGGTCTGAAAGCAGACGGTCGGCGTCGTCGGCGTCCTTGGCGGCCCGGTCGTACATCCGCTGCTGGTCGGCCCGCCGCGTCCGGGCCTTGTTCTCGGCGGCGGTGGCGGTCTCGACCGCCCTGCGCAGGGCGTCGCGCCGGCGGTTGTCGACCGAGCCGAGCGTGTTCAGAGCTTCCGCGTACTGGGCGAAGAGGTCGTTGTCAGCCAAGGTCCGTCGTCCCGAGGACATCGGTCGCCGCGAACGGCACGAGGAGCTCTGCGCCGGGCCCGCCCGTGCGGTCGAACCACACGAAACGCGGGCTGGCGGACGGCTCACGCACCGCGTGCCCGCAGATCGACGTGAGATCGTCGCGGGAGACACCGCAGAAGGCCCACGCCCGGATCCCGGGTGCCCGGTAGCCCAGGTGCTCCTCGAGGACCGGCATGCTCTGCCACCAGCCGATGGCCCAGGTGCCGCCGAGCGGCCCGGACTTGAACAGCTCGCGCAGCGAGTCGTTCGGCATCAGGTAGTCGGCCTCGGTCGGCGTGCCGAGGTCGACCGAGTCGAGCGCGAGGGCGACCACGAGATCCGTGGTGCCCTTCCGCTGCCCGAGCTCGATCACTTTGGCCGCGATCGCGTCGTGGCCCACGCGCTCGACCGCCGCGCCGTGCCGCGTCAGGTGCTCGATGAGGGCGGCGACCCACGCGCTCGGCGCCTCCGTGGCCCCGTCGGCGTCGAGAACGGTGATCCGCGTGTTTCCGCCGAGGCTGTCCGCGGCCGTCGTCACCGCCCGGACCAGCACCGGGATCGCGACCGAGCGGTCGGTGCCGACGACGGCGAGCCCCTGGTTCGGCGCCCGGGTCAGTGCCACGCCGCGGGGGGTGGCGTCGATGGCGATGGGCAGGCCGACCGCCGCGGTGACGCGGTTCTGAACGCTCGGGATGGACGTCCGCGGCCAGGCCGCGAAGGACGAGGCCCGGAAGGTGCTCGGAGGCGCGCCGTACCCTCGCTGGAAGAGCCGGGCCTGCAGCTGCCGCAGGTAGTCCGCGTCCGCGTAGGCGACCGTGCCGATGGTGTTGGCGTCGAGGGCGCCCAGCGCGTCGTTGACGACGACCTGGCCACGGTGCTCGAGCTCGGTGGCGGCCAGGTTGTGCGCCGCGAGGAACGCCTGTGACTCGCCGGCGGTGTTGCGCAGCGTCACGCGGTTGTGGAACTGCCCGAAGATCGCGTCCGCCTTCGTGGCCAGCCCCCGGATACCGGTGATGGCCTGCGAGGCGAGCACGAGGTGGACGCCGAATCCACGGCCCGTCCGCGCGATGCTCTCGAGGAGCGACGCCGCCTCGGCGGCCTGGTCGTCGTCGCCCTCGAAGAGCCGCTGGAACTCGTCGATGACGACGAGCAGCCGCGGAATGACCTTTCCGGTGTTCTCGTGGTATTTCGTCAACGTCGTCGCCGAGTGCGCCGTGAGCAGCTTCGAGCGCTCGGTCATCTGCTGCCGCACCCAGCGCAGGACCCCGATGCAGTAGTCGGGGTCGAACTCCAGGCCGAGGGCGCGGATGTGCGGCAGCCAGGTCGCACCGTCGGCCCCCGGGCCGAGCCTTGCGAACTCGACGCCGTCGCGCAGGTCGACCAGCACCATCTCCAGCTCGGCTGGCGAGTACTTCGCGGCGAGGCTGTGGATGAGAACGAGCAGCAGGTTCGACTTGCCCTGGCCGACCGCGCCGCCGATGAGGGCGTTGGGCATGGGCGGGTTCTCCGACCGCAGCCGCAGGACGAGGTCGCGGCCGTCGACCGTGCCGATGACCGCTTCCAAACCTTCGTCGGCCTCGCTCATCCACGGGTCCTGGATGGCCCCGACGATCTTCCTGAAGTCGACGGTCGGCGCGAGGCTCCCGCGCGGCCGGTCGACCAGGGCGGTGCTGAGCATCCGGATGAACCGGTCGCCGGCCCACGGGTCAGGCGTCCAGCTGATGCCCGGCACGGTGCTGGCCGTGGCGGTGGCGCCGTTCAGGGAGATCGTTGTCGTAGTGGTACCGCTCACGGGCGGCCGTCCGCTGGTCGACTCGATGATGAGCAGCCCCTGGTCGGCCGCGAGCCGGCGCAGCTGGTCCAGCTGGGCGATGCCGCGGCCGGTCAGGTGCTCGGTGGCCGAGCCGATGACGAGCAGGCGGAAGGGGATCGTCGAGGCCAGCGCGTGGCCGGCCGCCAGCGCGCTCCAGTATGTGTCCTGACCGGCGGCGGTCAGCCGGTCATGCACCGCGGCGAGGTCGGTCAGCAGGCTGTCGAGCGTGCGCTCGAAATCCTCGGTCGACGTGATCGTCGGCGGCACGCTGGCCTGTGACACGGCCCGCAGCCCGGCGAACGCGGCGAGGTCGAGAGCCAGGACCGGGTCGTAGGCGAGCACCCGCAACCGGGGAGGGTCGAATGCCGCCACAGCCCGGGCAATCGTGTTCTGGATGAGCGCCTTGAAGCCGTTCGCGTCGGCGCCGACTACGCTCCACACCCCGGCCGACAGCGGCAGCACGAGCGGCAGCGTGTCGGCCTCGAACGTCGCCGTACCGACGCGAAGCCACTCACCGGATGCGGGCGGTGGCACCTGCCTCCACACGTCGCTCGCCCAGCCGGCCACAAGGTAGCTCGGCGCCTTCCGGCCGAGCAGGCGGGTGGCCACGCCCAGGGCCGCGGTATGTGCCTCCCGCGCGTTGGTCTCGATGCGCCCGCGGTCCCACCCGAGCGCGTCGCCGGTCTGGTCGGCGGTGACGGCAACCATCTGGTCGGCCTGGTGGCGCCAGGTCTTCTCGGCGCATTTCAGGTCGCTCCGGGCGTCGGCGAGGCGTCGCGTGTTCGCCTCCAGCTCCCGAACGAGCGAACGGAGCTGGGCGTCGACGTCAACAGGGCTGGCCACGCTCATTCACCGCCGCCCGAACCTGGATCGGCCGGTGGATCGGCCGGCACCGGATCGGGAGTCACCCGGACGGCCGTGATCCTCGCCGGCCGCAGGATGAAGCCATCCTTTTCGTAGCCCGCGCGCACCAGCCGGCCGACGCGCAGCTCAGGCCCCTCGCCCGTCACCGACACGATCTCGTGGCGGCGTGGGTCGACCGTGTCACCCACCGCGACACTGGTCACCCCGAAGGACTCCAGGACGTCCTTGAGTTCCTCGATGACCGACCCGCGGAGGTCCTCGGTGGCATCGGTCGTCTCGAGCCGCTCGACGAGCAGCGCGATCCGGGTGACGAGCGGGCGCAGCGACTCGGCTGCCCGTGCCTCTTCGGCCTGCCGGAGTCTGGCCTGCAGCTCCTCGATGACCGCCCGCTTGTCGCGGTCGTCGAGGAGGCGCCGCTTGAACAGATCGGTCAGGCCGTCGAGGCGTTCCGACAGCGACGCGAGCGTCACCTCGCCCTGGGTGGTGGTCACTGGACCTCCAGGCCGGAGAGCGCGTCGCGCATGCGGTCGATCTCCTTGCGGTCGAGGTTCTTCGCCCGGTCGATCTCGAACTCACCGAGGGGCTTGTCATCGGCCAGGTCGACGACCTCGATGTGCAGGATGCCGTCGATGTCGCAGGAGAAGATCACCTGGATGGGTGATCCCTCTTTCGGATGCGGCTGCAGCTTCAGCAGCGAGTCGCCGAGTTTCTTGACGTACTTGAGGTCGGTCTCGTCGCCCTCGGTGACCCGCACCTTGAGCTCGGTCTGGTTGGGCACGACCGTGAAGAAGACGTCGGCGCGCTGGCAGGGAATCTTCGAGTTGGCCGGGATGATGACCGCGTTGATCTCCAGTCCGGTGGCGCCGTCGAGAACGATGACGCCGAGCCCGTGCGACACGACGTCACTGACCTCGATCGGGTGACCGCCGGGTACCACCGGCGTCGGTGTCGGCGCACCACCACCGCCGCGCAGTGCCGCGACGATGGCGGCCCCCTTGGCGACCGCCTCGTCGGGGTGGATCGACTGGTCGGGCGCCTGGCCGGTCGCCTCGGTCAGCATGCGGGTGACCATCGGCATACGGGTTGAGCCGCCGACGAGCAGCACCTTGTCGATGTCCCGGAAGGTGAGCTCGGCGCCCTCGACCACGTCCTCGACCAGCATCTGGGTGCGGGCGAGGAGGCTTTCGGTGATCTCCTCGAACTTCTCGCGGGTCAGGACGAGCTTCTCGTTGCGCCCGGCGGCCGACACGAAGACCGGGGCCTGGTCGGAGGTGCTGAGCCGGTGCTTCGCCTGCTCGGCGCGGTCGCGGAGCTGGGCCTCGAGGACGTCGCCCTCGATGATCTCACCGGTCCGGGCGGCGAACTCAGCCTTGATCCACTGGATGACGGCGTTGTCGAAGTCGAAGCCACCGAGGTTGCGGTCACCGTCGGTCCGCACGATGCCGAAATCGCCGTTGCGTGCCTTCAGGAGGGTGACGTCGAACGTGCCGCCGCCGAGGTCGTAGACCAGGATCGTGCCGTTGAGGCCGCGTTCGACACCGAAGCTGAGCGCGGCCGCGGTCGGTTCGTTGATGACCGAGATGACGTTCAGCCCGGCGATCTCGCCCGCGTCCTTGGTGGCCTTGCGCTGCGCGTCGTCGAAGTACGCCGGAACCGTGATGACGACGTCCCTGACCGGCTCTCCGAGCACCTGGCTGGCGTCCGAGGCAAGGCGCTTGAGGATGACGGCCGAGATTCCCTCGGGCGTGTACGGGTCACCGGCCGTCGGATAGAAGTGCCAGGCGTCGTTGCCCATCTGCCGCTTGACGAACTCCACGACGTCGTCGGGGAACGCGGCCCGCTGGAGCTTGGCCTGCTGGCCGACGATAGCCTCGCCGTTGTCGAAGAGCACGACCGAGGGCGTGATGCTCTGCCCGTCGCTGTTGCGCACGATCTCCGGCTGGCCGGCGATGTTGATGGTGGCGACCGCGCAGTACGTCGTGCCGAGGTCGATCCCGACCGGCCGGCTCACACGAACTCCCGCTTGTTGTGCTTCCAGCGCGGGACCCACGACAGCTTGTACCAGACCCAGCCGAGGGCGGCGCCGATCAGGATGCTCATGAAGCCCCCGCCCGGGCTCTGCGCGAGGCTGGCGAACCCGGCGATGACCAGGATCGCGGGCAGCAGCATGAATCCCCCAACGATCATGAACATGATGATCAGCAGCATCCAGCCGCCCTCCGCGGCCCCGCCGAGCGCGGCTCTGGCCCACTGCATCGGGGGCCGGAAGGACTTCTGCTCCATCCTGTCCAGGTACTTCAGGATCTGGTCGGCGCTCTTGCGGATCTCGTCGTCGACCTTGTTCAGGGCCAGGGCCCGGTTCGCCAGCTTCCGCATCTGGTCGATCTCTTCGCGGGAGGTGACGGCATATACGTCGCGCTGCCTCACCTTGGGGATCCGCTCGGCGAGATCGATGAGCACCGAACCGAGGTAGTAGTTCGCGGCCGGATCCTCGGGATGCCGGCTGTAGACCGCCTCGACGATCGGCAGGGCCTGGTCGAGCCGGCCCGCCGAGGCGTAGACGCCACCGACCGCCAGCTCGTATATCGGGTTCGCGGGGTCACAGGTGCCCGCGCGGCGGTACTCGTCGACGGCGTCGTTCAACTGGTCCATCTGCTCGTGCACGAGGCCGAGGGCGAAGTGGTACTCGGCGTTGTTGCCCTCGATCAGGACGGCCTGCCTGGCCTCATAGAGCGCGTCCTGCCAGAGCTGCAGGCCCGAGTTCGCGCGCGAGCGGATCCACCAGGTCTTCGCGTTGTTGCCCTCGACCTGCGTCGCCTCACGGGCCGCGTACGCCGCCGAGTGGTAGTCGCCGACCGCGAGATAGCCTTCGGCCTGCTCCAGCCAGTTCCGGCTGCCGCCGCCCCGCGGCACCGGGACGGCGGGCTGCTTCACCCCGCCGGCCAGGGCGCGGTCGTAGGCGGCGCGCCTGGCTTCGTCGAGCAGGGTGGTCCGGGCCTCCTCGATCTGCTTGACCTTGATCTCGGCTTCCTGCCGCACACCGAGGTCGGCGGCCTCGGTGCGCTTGCGCCATTCGCGCATGGACTTCTTGACGGCGGCCTCGATCGCCTTGGAATCGGCGTCGCGGGCTACGCCGAGAACGGCGTAGTAATCAACGTCTACGGCCATATGAAAAACAACCCCCGATAGATGGTGCTGGTGTGGTGGTGACGGTGCTTTCCGGCGGCCCCGACCGGCACGAGACTCGGTCATACAGCAGCTTCGACCCAGATATGCCGGTAGTGAGTCGATGTTGATGGCTTGTTGATCGCCCGAAGTGAACGGATGTCTGTCGTACAGGGAGAACCGGGAGTTTTACGGTATTAATCGGATATTACGGGTAAAAACACCCGTTCGGGACACCGTCACGACAGCGGAAACCGCTGACGACCACCACCGACGCGCCGCCACGACCACAGACGCGCCTCGGTCGGCCCCACCAGCCCCGCCGGCCGACACCCGTCAGC
>NZ_CAKKTL010000022.1:21813-24592 GCF_920664355.1 Protofrankia sp. CiP1_Cm_nod2 | reverse complement strand
TGTAGGTGGAAACCGCTACCAGTACAACGTTTTCCACCTACGGGCGCGGAACCCGTAGGTGGAAAACGTTGCTGGGATGACGGTTTTCACCTACCGCTTCCGCTGTCCACGGGCGTCGGCGGCCGTGTCGGGGATACCCCTGCCGGGGCTGCCCGTGCCGGGGGCGCCCGCGGCGTCCGGGATCGCGGCGGAGGTGGCGACGGGGGCTGCGACGGGAGCGGCGACGGGGGCGTGGTCGCGCAGGACGTCGTCGAGGACGGCGCCGTCCACGGTCTCCCGTTCCAGCAGGATGCCGGTGAGCGCGTCGAGCGCCTCGCGATGCGCGCGCAGCAGGCTCACGGCCTGCTCCTCGGCCTCCCGCACCAGCCGGGCCACCTCCGCGTCGATGATCCGCTGGGTCTCCTCCGAGTACGGCCGGGAGACGATCTCCTCGGCCCCGAGGTACTGCGGGCTGCCCGAGGCGTAGCCCACCGGCCCGAGGACGGGGGACAGGCCGAACTCGCGCACCATCCTGGTGGCCAGCGCGGTGGCGCCGGCCAGGTCGTTGGCGGCCCCGGTCGAGCCCTGGCCGAACACGACCAGCTCCGCGGCCCGCCCGCCGAGCCGCACCGCGAGGGAGTCGTACAGGTAGCCCTCGGTGTAGAGGTGCCGTTCGTCCTCGGGCAGCTGCTGGGTGGCGCCGAGCGCCATCCCGGCCGGCAGAATCGTGATCTTCGAAACCGGGTCGGCGTGCGCGGAGAGCGCGGCGACCAGCGCGTGCCCGGACTCGTGCACGGCCACCGACTGCTTCTCCTCGGGCAGCAGCACGTTGGTCGCGTCCCGGCGGCCCAGGATGATCCGTTCCCGGGCGGCGTCGAGATCGTCGGCTGTGATGATGTTGCGCCCGCCCCGGACGGCGTTGATCGCAGCCTCGTTGACGAGGTTGGCCAGGTCCGCGCCGGAGAACCCCGGGGTGCCGCGGGCGACCACGGACAGGTCCACGTCGGGGGCGAGCTGCTTGCCCCGGCTGTGCACCGCGAGGATGGCGGCCCGCTCACTCTGGGCCGGCAGCGGGACGGTGACCTGCCGGTCGAAACGCCCGGGGCGCAGCAGCGCCGGGTCGAGGGTCTCCGGCCGGTTGGTGGCGGCGAGCACGACCACGCCTTCGGCCGGGTCGAACCCGTCCATCTCGGCGAGCAGCTGGTTGAGGGTCTGCTCCCGCTCGTCGTGGCTGCCGCCGAGCAGGCCCGAGCCCCGCTTGCCGCCGATCGCGTCGATCTCGTCGATGAAGATGATGGACGGGGCGCGCCTGCGCGCCTCGCCGAACAGGTCGCGGACGCGGGAGGCGCCGACCCCCACGAACATCTCGACGAACCCGGAGCCGCTCACCGACAGGAACGGCACCTCGGCCTCGCCGGCGACCGCGCGGGCCAGCAGCGTCTTGCCGGTGCCGGGCGGGCCGACCATGAGCACCCCGCCCGGCCCCCTCGCGCCGGCCTGCCGGTAGCGCCCGGGGTCGCGCAGGAAGTCGATGATCTCGCTGACCTCCTGTTTCGCGCCCTCGTAGCCGGCCACGTCGGCGAACCGGGTGGTCGGGCGCTCCGCATCGATGATCTTCGTGCGGGACCGGCCGATGCCGCCGAGCCCGCCGGCCAGCGAACGCTGGGCCTGCCGGCCCGTCCACAGGAAGAACCCGACCAGCAGGAGCAGCGGCAGGAAGCTCAGCAGGACCGACAGGAAGGACGTCCCGGTCCGGGTGGCCTTCACCTCGACGTTCTTCGCCTCCATGCGCTCGAGGACGCCCTGGGTGTCCAGCGCGGTCGGCACCTGCGAGGTGAAGCTGGCGCCGTCCTTGAGTGTCCCGGTGACGCCGCCCTTGTCGTTGACGGTGACGGCCTGCACCTTGCCGGCGTCCACCTGTTGGGTGAACCGGGTGAAGCTGTACGAGGTGGCCTGCTTCGGGAACAGGCTGGGCGCGAACAGCAGGGCCGCTGTGATCACAAAGCCGACGGGCAGCAGCCAGCGACGCCACTTCGGCGGGGGCGTGGGCGCGGGTTTGGGCGGGGTCTCCCGGGGCGGCCCGGAGCGCGCCGAGGTCGACGGATGCCACCGGGCGTCCTGGTGAAGGCCGGCTTTTCCGATCATCTATGGTTCTCCTGCCTGTGCTGACATCCTGGCGGGCACCGGCGAGGCCGCATGCGTCCGGTCGTGCGCGTCTGGCCGCTCGTGCCCGCGACCCGCGTCCGGCGCGGTGCGGTGTACCCCTTTTCAACGCATGAACGAGCCGTCAGGCTTCACGGCCGGCCGCGGGAGCCGCGGGAAGTCGCCGCGTGTCGCCGAATGTGGCTGCAAGTGGCCGGGCGGCCGAGAATTGTTCCATCAGGCGGCCGGCGGTCATGCTGGTACGGGCGGTCATGCTTGTATGGGCGGTGCGGCCTGGTACGGCGCACACTGGGCAGGCATCCGGGGCTTGTCCTGACGACGGGAAGTGGACCAGTGCGGATCAGGCGCAGGAGCGACGCTGTTCTGATCACACGTGCGGTGCTGTCCCGCCCGGAGGAGATCCAGCGACGCCAGCGCCGATACGTGATCTCGATGCTGTTCCGTACCGTCTGCCTGGTGCTCGCCGTGGTCGCGCTGCACGGCTGGCCGCGTTTCGCCGCCGTCGTCATCGCTGTGGTCCTGCCGTGGCTGGCGGTGGTCGTCGCCAATGGTGGCCCGCCGCTCAGGCGGGAGCGCCCGTCCCTGTACGTCGCGTCGCCCCGCTCCGCGGACGACCTGCCCCCGGCCCTTCAGCCGG
>NZ_CAKKTL010000022.1:20491-21542 GCF_920664355.1 Protofrankia sp. CiP1_Cm_nod2 | reverse complement strand
CCCGCCACAAGGTCGTCGACGGCCTCGTCGACGATGCGGGCCAGGCCACCAGCGCGGGCCGGGCGGCTGGTGCGGGCCGGGCGGCTGGTGCGGGCCGGGCGGCTGGTGCGGGCCGGGCGGCCGGCGACGAAGGCCGGGAGGGCCAGGACATCGCAGGGCGGAACGGCGACATCGCAGGACGGAACGGCCAGGACACCGTCGACGCGAGCCAGGCCGGCCGTTCGGACCGGGCTGATGGCGGGGACCGGGCTGGCGGTGGGGGATGGCAGGCCGGCCGTTCGGACCGGGCTGATGGCGGGGACCGGGCCGGCGGTGGGGGAGAGCAGGGCGGTCGCATGGGCCGGGCCGGCGGCAGCCGTGAGGCCGGCGACGGCTGGGGGGCCGGCGGCGCCAGCCGCGGTACCAGCGCCGCCGAGCAGGTCAGCTCCGCGGCTCGTTCACGAGGGTGACCTACGGCGCTGGCGCAGGTGAGATCGCGCGGAGACGGCCCCGGGGCCCGGTTCGAGGGCGGCCCGCTGACGGCCAGTGCCGGTACGGCTGGCAAGCATCGCCGCACCCGGCCGGCCGATGCCCCCACCCCACCACCCCCCACCACCCCGGTCAGACAGCCGCGCGTTCCGTTCTGATTGGGATAATGAGTACGTAAGTGGCTGCTACAGCGACCACTTGTTCCCTCGTTCTCGCGGTCCGACGATTTTTGGTCATGAACGTTTGGTTGGAGCTGGGCTGGGATGGGGGCGTGATGGCTGGGTGGCGCTTCGGGGAGGGCGCGGGGCCGCGGTGGGGTGGCTTCGCCGGGCGGGTCGGCGCGGATGACCGGCTGAAGCAGGTGGCGGGACCGTCGGAAGATCTTCCGGTAGCTGTCGACGGGGGCCTTTACCTGCGGAAACGGCTCGCTGGCGCTGGGTATTACACCGTTGCTCGGGCACTCTCCAGGTGGTGCGGGGTGGTTTCGGGGACGGCCATGGGGTGGCCGTGTGGTCTTCATAGGGTGTTCATGGGGCGTTCGTGGTGGATATGGGGCGGCCATGGGGCGGGTGGAATGGATCTC
>NZ_CAKKTL010000022.1:19556-20108 GCF_920664355.1 Protofrankia sp. CiP1_Cm_nod2 | reverse complement strand
GGGTGGACGGTGCTGATCACATGGGTGGCGGTGGGGGCACGTGGGTCGTGTGGGTTATGTGAGCTTCCTGACCGACTACGGGCTCGGCGACGGGTTCGTGGCGGCCTGTCACGGGGTGCTGCTACGGCACGCGCCCGGCGTGCGGATCATCGACATCAGCCATCTGGTGCCCGCCGGTGACGTACGGCGGGGGTCGGTCGTGCTCGCCCAGACGGTCGGTCACCTGCCGCCCGCGGTACATCTCGCGGTCGTCGACCCGGGGGTCGGCACCTCCCGGCGGGCGCTGGTCGTCTCCGCCCCGCGGGGCGTGCTCGTCGGCCCGGACAACGGGCTGCTGCCGCCCGCGGCCGACGTGCTCGGGGGAGTGCGCGCCGCGGTGGCGCTGGCTGTCCCGCACGGGGTGCCGGCGACCTTCCACGGGCGGGACGTGTTCGCCCCCGCCGCCGCCGCGGTCGCGGCCGGCCGGGATCCGGCGACGCTCGGAGAACAGATTGATCCGCATGGGCTGCTGCGGCTGGCACCACCGGTCTCCCGCCTGGTACATGCCCGCCC
>NZ_CAKKTL010000022.1:17877-19152 GCF_920664355.1 Protofrankia sp. CiP1_Cm_nod2 | reverse complement strand
GGGTCGGCCCCGCCGCTGGGGAGGTGCGCACCGGAGAGCCGGGCGTGACCGGCGGGGCAGCGCCGGTGGGGGTCGAGGTGGAGGCCGAGGTGGTCACCGTCGACACCTACGGCAACGTGCAGGTGGCCGCGGACGCGGCCCTGCTGGCCTCGGCCGGGATGCGGCCCGGTCATCTGCTCCGCGTCGTCGTGGGCACCGTGGTGACCACGGCCGTGTTCGGGATCACGTTCGCCTCGGTGGCTCCCGGCGAGCTTGTCGTCTACGTCGACTCCGCGGGCCTGGTGGCGCTCGCGGTCAACCGGGGCAGCGCCGCACAGCGCCTGGCGGCCGCGGCCGGGGATCCCCTCCGGCTGTCAGCGGCGCGCCCGGCCCCCTCGTGACCACGAGTCCGAGCCCACCAGCCGGGAGGACGCGCAGCCGGCCGGCCGTCGTCGTCGTCGTCGGGGAACGTCTACCAGGCTGACTCCGCCGCGGGCACGTCGTCCCGCAGGACAGTCCCCTCGATTTTTCCATATGGCCGGTCGGCCACCTGGAAGACGACGTCGGGATTGTCCAGCCCGAAGGGCGTCAGGTCGACCGGGAAATGGTGCCTGTTCGGCATGGACAGCCGGATTTCGGCCACTTCGGCATGGGCGGCGAGGACCTCTCGTCCCATGGCGTACAGGGTCTGTTGCAGCGCGCTGCTGGGGACCTGGGCAAACGTCTCGAGCAATGTCGCCCGGACGCTCGGGAACAACGTGCCGAAATCGACGGCGGCGCTCGTGCAGCGCCAGCGGGCGGTGATTTCGGTCGCCAGGACGCGGTCGTCCGTTCCGGCCAGCGTGGTGTAGTTGTCCCGGATGAATCCCCGGAATGCCGAACCGGTCGACTTCAGTACGACCAGGCCGGCTGTCCCGGAAACGACATGCGCGGTGTCCCGGTCGACGGTGACCGTCGCCGTCCGGTATTCGCCGCCGGTGCGGAGGAACGCGTGGTCGTGCCCGTGGCCGTCCACCTCGATCCGTTGCCAGCCGTATTCCTCGATCTCCAGCCGCGCGCCGGTGACCCACGGGGTGGCGGTGGTGAAGTGCCGGGCGAGCCGCAGGCCGAACTGTTCGATCTCACCGACACCGCCTGTGCGGGCGAACGCGTGGACGGTGTTCTTCTGGGTGTCGGTGGCCAGGATGTGACTGTTGTCACCGTCGACGTGCGCGCTGGTGAAGTCGCCCCACAGCGCCGACGTGACGCTGATGTCCCGGATCCGGTGCACCGGTGTCGAGCGCTCGATGTGGACGA
>NZ_CAKKTL010000022.1:0-17742 GCF_920664355.1 Protofrankia sp. CiP1_Cm_nod2 | reverse complement strand
GCCTGATCTCCGCTTTTCCGTACCTGTTGGGGCCGAGAACGACTGCCATCGCGCCTCCGTGGTCGGGGGCCGGACCCTTGTGTCGGGCCGGGGTCTTTACCGTGTCGAACTATTGTGTGTCGAACTGTTGCGTGTCGCGCTGTTGTGCTTAGGACTGTTGCGTGTAGGGCTGTTCCGTGTCGGGCTGTTGCGGGCTGGTCCGTCGGCCGGCCCGGCCGGCCCGGCCGGCGCGCCCGCTCGGGGCGACGTTACCCGTCGCCTCCGGGTCACTGGTTGTGACTTCCCGGCGCGGACGAGGCGCCTCGCGTCTCGTCCGGCCAAATCGGTCGCCGAGCGGACGCAACCTCTGAAAGCACTCAGGCGTCGGACGGGACGATGAGGGAGGGGATATGAAGCACTCGCGGAGAAGGTTACTCTCCGCATTCGCGCGTTGTACCAATGGTTATCGTCGTCCGTTTGACACCGGCCATTTCAATGATCAATGCGTCACTGGCCCGGCCGCTGGGTACGGTCCGGCTGTGAATGAGTGGGAGGCACTCAGGACGGGCCGGTCAATGAGGCAGGTTCGTATCCCGGCCCGCCGTATCCCGGTCTGTCGTTCCGCGGCCGGTGGGGTGGGGCCCGGTCCAGTAGGCGCCCGAACCCACGACAAGGACAGCGGCCACACCTTCTTCGGACGGGCGCATCGTTCGGGGCCTTACGGTGTGCGCAGGCCGCCCGGCGCGGGGGGAACGCATGGCGCAGGAGGAGCACGCCCGCACGGCATATCCTCCTCACAACGGTCGCTCATATCGACCGTCGGCGCGGCGCTGCTCGTCTGTATCGCCCTGACCTCGTGCTCACCGCGGACGGACGGGACGGGTTCGGCGTCCGCCCCCGGTGGCCTGGCCGCGCCGACCGCGGCGGCACCGCAGATCACCATCACGCCCGCGGACCGCTCCCAGGGCGTGGCGCTCACCAGCACCGTGGTGGTGCGCGGTAACGCTCCGCTACAGTCGGTGAAGGTGCTGCGGGGGGCGAGCAAGTCCCAGGACACCTCCGCCGGTGAGCTGGCCGGCCAGCTCTCCGCGGACGGCAGGACCTGGACGTCCACCGGCGGGCTCTTCGCGGACACGCAGTACCAGGTGTCGGCGACGACGGTCCCCGCGAACGGCGTGGCGGGCACCGCGACCACGGCGGCCACCTTCACCACGGTGAATCCGGCGAAACCCTTCAAGGTGTCGTGGGAACCGGCCGCCGGGCAGGCCGTCGGTATCGGCACACCCATCACACTGACCTTCAACGCGGCGGTCACCGACCGGGCGGCCGTTCAGAAGCGTCTGATGGTCACCACCGACCCGCCGGTCAACGGCGCCTGGAACTGGGCGTCGAACCAGGTCGTGCGTTGGCGCCCGCAGCAGTACTGGAAAGCGGGGACCAAGGTGCACGTCGAGGCGAATCTCGCCGGGCTGGACGCCGGCGGCAGCCGTTTCGGCGTGAAGGACCGGGCCATGGATTTCGTCATCGGCCCGGCGCAGATCAGTTATGTCGACGCCGCCACCCACACGATGAAGGTATATCGCAACGGCGTCCTGCAGAAGACCATGGCGGTCAGTCTCGGCAAGCCCTCGTCGCCGACCATGGACGGCCCGCACAACGTCCTCGGCACCGCCCAGACGGTGATTATGGACTCCGCGACGGTCGGCATTCCCAAGGGCGATCCGGACTACTACTACGAAACCGTCCAGTGGAACGTGCAGTTCACCAGCGGCGGTGAGTACGTCCACTCGGCGCCGTGGTCGGTCGGCGCGCAGGGGCAGGACAACGTCTCGCACGGCTGCGTGAACGCGTCGCCGGCGGACGCCGAATGGTTCTACCGGTTCAGCCGGCTGGGCGACATCGTCGATGTGCGCAACACCGGCCGGTCGCCGGACACCTCCCAGCTCGGCAACGAGTGGTCGATCTCCTGGAATCGGTGGGTCGCGGGCAGCGCCCTGCCGGTGACGGCCGCGACCACCGCGCCGCCGCCGGCGGACGCGGGCATCGTCGGCGCGGCGGCCAGCCCGCCACCGACGATCCGTTCCTGACAACCGCCGCCGGCCGCATCTGCTCGTCCGGCCGGCGGCGTGGGGCACCGGCCGGACGGCAGGTGCGGCCGGGAAGCGATGATCTCCCGGGATGGTTGGGCTAAAGGTTGTCCCGACCCGACCAGCCATCCGGGGAGATTCGCGCGAACAGCAGCCCGTCCGACCATCACGGCGGCCTCGTGACGCCGGGCTCAACCGGCCAGCCGGCTGGGCCGGCCCAGCCGACACCGCCGGCCCAGCCGACACCGCCGGCCCAGCCGACGTCCGGGCCGGGCTGGCTGCGCCGGCTGGGCGGGTGTGTCCTGCGCTACCGGCGCAACGCGGCCGTGGCCTGCGGCGCGGCGGTGCTGGCCACCGTGCTCGCCGCGATCACGCCACTGATCGAGCGTGGGGTGATCGACAACGTCGTGGTCGGCCACCGGCATCCGCTCGCGCCCTATGTGGCCGCGCTGCTCGCGGCCGGGAGTCTGCGTTTTGCCGCGAGCTACGTCCGCCGCACCACCGGCGGACGTCTTTCCCTCGACGTCCAGTACGACCTGCGGGACGCGGTGTTCGCCGCGCTCGCGCGCTTTGACGGCGTCCGCCAGGACGGGATGCGCACCGGCCAGATCGTCAGTCGGGCCATCTCGGACGTCACCGCCATCCAGGGGCTGCTGTCGTATCTGCCGTGGCTGGGCGGCAACCTGCTGCTGCTCGTGCTCACCATCGCGATCATGGCGGTGCTCTCGCCGCTGCTGACCCTGCTCGCCCTCGCGGTCGGGCCGCTGCTGCTCATGATCGGGCTGCGGGCGCGGCGAACCGTCTTCCCGGCGACCTGGGCCGCCCAGCAACAGGCCGGCGAGGTTGCCGGGGTGGTGGACGAGGCGGTCGCCGGCGTGCGGGTGGTCAAGGGCTTCGGGCAGGAGGAGCGGGAGCTGGCCGGGCTCACCGCGTCCGCCCGCCTCCTGTTCGCGCTGCGCATGCGCGCGGTGACCATCACCAGCCGGTACCTGCCGGCCCTGGCCGCGGTGCCGGCCGTCGGACAGGTCGGGGTGCTGGCGCTGGGCGGCTGGCTGGCGTTGCGCGGCAGCATCAGCCTGGGCACCTTCCTCGCCTTCAGCGCCTATCTCGGCGAGCTCGTCGCGCCGACGCGCATGCTCGCGAACCTGCTGACGGTCGGGCAGCAGGCCCGGGCCAGCGCCATCCGGGTCTTCGAGATCATCGATACCGCCCCGGTGGTGACCGAACGGCCCGGGGCGGTCAGCCTCGGCCGCGCGCGGGGGACGATCGACTTCGACGACGTCACCTTCGGTTACATCCAGGACCGCCCGGTGCTCGACGGATTCCGGCTGCGGATCGAGGCCGGTGAGACCCTCGCCCTGGTCGGGGCATCCGGGTCGGGCAAGTCGACGGTGGCCGCGCTGCTCTCCCGCGTCTACGACATAGACGCTGGCCCCGGTGCTGGCCCCGGTGCTGGCCCCGGTGCTGGTGCCGGTGCCGGTGCTGTCCGTGTCGACGGCCATGACGTCCGGGAGCTGACCCTGGAGTCGCTGCGGGCCCAGATCGGGATGGTCTTCGAGGACAGCTTCCTGTTCTCCGACACGGTCCGTGCCAACATCGCCTACGGCCGGCCGGACGCCGGCGACGCCGAGATCGTCGCCGCGGCGCGGGCCGCCCGGGCGGACGGCTTCATCCGGGACCTTCCCGACGGCTACGACACGGTCGTGGGCGAGCAGGGGCTGACGCTCTCGGGCGGGCAGCGCCAGCGGATCGCGCTGGCCCGCGCCCTGCTCGTCGACCCACCAATTCTGATCATGGACGACGCGACGTCCGCGGTCGACGTCCGGGTCGAAGCCGAGATCCACACCGCCCTGCGGCAGATCATGCGGGGGCGGACCACCCTGCTGATCGCGCACCGCCGTTCCACCCTGCACCTGGCCGACCGGATCGCGGTGCTCGACGCCGGCCGGGTGGTCGACGTCGGCATCCACGAGGAGCTGACCGCCCGCTGCCCGCTGTACACGATGCTGCTGTCCGGGCCGAGCCTCGACCGGGCGGGCGCCGTCCCCGACCAGGCGAGCGACAGCCGTCACCAGGCGGAGCAGGTGGATGCGGACAAGAGCCGGATGAACGGCGGCCGGCCGGTCCCGTTCGCCGGTGCGCTCACACCCCGTATGCGACCGGTGCCGGCTACCTGGGTGGGCGCGGGCCTGGACGGCACGCGGCCGGCCCGCTCCATGCGCGGTGGCCGGGGGGCCGGGTCCGGCGGCCGGGGAGCCGGGTTCGCTGGTGGGCACTTCGGGGACACCCCGGTCACCCCCGGACTGCTCGCCCAGGTGGCCCGGCTCCCGCCCGCGACCGAGCCGGTCCGGGTGAGCGAGACCGACGCCGCCGCGCCCGACCCGGCGTTCTCGCTGCGCCGCCTGCTGCGCGCGGTGCCCGGGCTGCTCGCCGTCGGCCTGCTGCTGGTAGCCCTGGACGCGGCCGCGGGCCTGGCCATGCCGGCGCTGGTGCGCCACGGGGTCGACGCGGGCGTGTCCACGGGCGCGTCGGCGGTGCTGTTCGCGACCTCCGCGGTGGCGCTGGCCGTGGTCCTGGCGGCCTGGGGCGGGCAGGTCGTCCAGGCCCGGGTGACCGGGCGGATGGGGGAGCGGCTGCTGTTCGTCCTGCGGCTGAAGACCTTCGCCCAGCTCCAGCGGCTCGGCCTGGACTACTACGAACGCGAGCTCCCCGGCCGGATCATGACCCGGATGACGACGGACGTGGACGCCCTGTCGACGTTCCTGCAGACGGGCCTGACGACCGCGGTGGTGGCGCTGGCGTCGTTCGTCGGGATCGGGATCGCGCTGGTCGTGCTGAACACGGAACTGGCGCTGGTCGTGCTCCCGATGCTGCCGGTCGGGATCGCGGTCACGCTGGTGTTCCGGGCGAAGTCCTCGGCCGCCTACACCGAGTCACGGGAGAGGGTCAGCGCGGTCAACGCCGCGCTGCAGGAGAACCTGGCCGGCATCCAGGTGGTGCAGGCCTTCCGCCGGCAGGAGCGCAACCAGGACGGCTTCCGGACGCTGGCCGAGCGGTACCGCGCCTCGCGGATGCGGGCGCAGCGGATGATCGCCCTCTACTTCCCGTTCATGGAGTTCTGCTCGGAGCTGGCCGCCGCGCTCGTCCTCGGCGCCGGTGCCGGGCTGGTCGCGTCCGGGTCGCTGACCACCGGCGGGCTGATCGCCTACCTGCTCTACATCAACCTGTTCTTCGCCCCGGTCCAGCAGCTCTCGCAGGTGTTCGACGGCTACCAGCAGGCGAAGGTGGGCCTCCGGCGCATCTGCGACCTGCTGCGTACACCCACCTCCACCCCGCCGGCCCCGGATCCGGTGCCGGTCGGCCGGCTTGCCGGCCGGATCGCGCTCGAGGACGTCTCCTTCCGTTACGCCGGCACCAGCCGTCCCGCGCTGGACGGGGTGAGCCTGCGGGTGGCGGCCGGGGAGACCGTCGCCCTGGTGGGGGAGACCGGCGCGGGCAAGTCCACCGTGGTCAAACTGGTCGCGCGTTTCTACGACGCGACCGGTGGTGCGGTGCGGGTCGACGGCACCGACGTGACCCGGTTCGATCTCGCGGGCTACCGGCACCGGCTGGGGGTGGTCCCGCAGGAGGCCTTCCTGTTCTCCGGGACGGTGCGGGACGCCATCGCCTACGCCCGCCCGGAGGCGGACGACGCCGAGGTGCTGGCCGCCGCCCGCGCCGTCGGGGCGCACGACATGATCGTCAGGCTGCCCGGGGGCTACCGGCATCCGGTCGGGGAGCGCGGCCGGGGGCTGTCGGCCGGGCAGCGCCAGCTGCTGGCACTCGCCCGGGCGGAGCTGGCCGACCCCGACATCCTGCTCCTCGACGAGGCCACCGCGTCTCTCGACCTGGCCACGGAGGCCGCGGTCACCAGAGCCACCGAGCACGTCGCGCGCCGGCGCACCACGCTGGTGGTGGCGCATCGGCTCACCACCGCGGCCCGCGCCGACCGGGTCGTGGTGATGGCCGCCGGCCGGGTCGTCGAGCAGGGCTCCCACACCGACCTGCTGCGCGCCGGCGGCCGGTACGCGCGGATGTGGGCGGAGTTCAACGGGGACGGCGGCCCGGCGCGCCCTGCCCGGGCCTCGGGCCTGGAGCGCGTACCGGAACGGTGACCCCGGATCAGGGATGGTGGGTGACATCCATGTCACTGACATGGATGTCGATAACATCGATGCTGGTCTTTGTGCGCAGGAAGACTTCGTGGTCGGACGGTGATACCGCGTCACCCGCCGATCGTTTTATGGTGGCCCGCCCACGGGCCTCCACGGCCGCCGGGTGGCGGGCAACAGCGGCCCCGGACCAGGCAGGCACTCTCCGCCACCTGATCCGGGCCGCCCGTGTCACCCGGTGCTGTTCGTCGCTGTGTGTAATTTATTGCTGTGTGTTGCTGTCGGCCGGGATCACAGGTCGGCGTACAGTGGCTCCTCGGCGATCAGAATCCGCTCCAGTACCCGTGGGAAGTCGCCGTAGTTGCGTACCGCGTAATGGACGGTGGCACGGTTGTCCCAGAACGCGACCGAACCGGGCCGCCAGGAGAACCGGACCTGGTGTTCCGGCTTCCGGTACTGGTCCAGAACGAGGGCCAGCAGCTCCCTGCTCTCCGACCTGTCGAGCCCGAGAATCGAGGGATGCTGGGTGAAGTTGACCCACAGAATCTTTTCGCCGGTTTCGCGGTGTACCTGGACCACGGGGTGGGACACGATCGGGTAGTCGTAGCCCACGGCGTTCAGCGCGTCTCGGAAGTCGTGGGTGACGTGGCGGCCGGCGAGACGTTCTTTCACGTCGTCGGGCAGCGCGTTGTAGGCGAGCCCGGCGTCGACCCAGATGGTGTCACCGCCGATATCAGGCAGGGTGACCGCGCGCAGCACCGCCCCCCAGGTCGGCACCAGCCGCCAGCTCGTGTCGGTGTGGTAGGCGTCCCAGTTCTCGTCGGCGTCCGCGGTGGCGCGGGCCCGCTCGTAGTCCTTGAAGTCCGCCGCGGCGATCCGGTGGATCGAGGTCGCCTTTCCGGCGTGGTCGTTGAGGGGCGCCTTCGGCCCGCTCGGGTGCGGATAGAGCGGCCCGAACCGCCGGGCGAACGTCTCGTGCTCCTCGCGGGTCAGCTCCTGGTCACGAAAGAAGACGACCTTGTATTTCAGGATTGTCGCCCGGATCTGGTCGCGGACCTCGTCGGGCAGCGGATACCGCAGGTCCACCCCGCTGATCTCCGCGCCGATGGTCGGCTGCAGCGGCCGGACGGCCAGGTCGCCGGCCGGCTGCGCGTCGAGATGGGTGACAGTGCTCACAGCTTGTCCCTTCACCTGTTCCTGACGTGTGTTCCTGACGTGTGTTCCTGATGGCCTGTGGTTCTGACGGCCTGTGGTTCTGGCGGTTCGCCTGAAGTGCCGCCCGAATGGCCGGGCGGGCAACGGGCGCCGACGGCGGACGGCGCTCCACGGCGGGTACACGGAACGCACGGAGCAGCTGACGCGCGGAGCGCATGGAAAAACGACCGGGAATAATCTTCCCGGCTGCTGGACGCACAACTGCCGGATGTGCTGCCCGGGCATCGAAAAATGTCGTCCGGGTCACGGGTGGGATGGCCGGCCAGCAAAACGTAAGCGTCCGGCCCGGGTATTTGTACGGGAGCGCCGGCGGCCTTCACGACACATATTCCGCCAGCACCGGAAAAGAACGGCGAATGAATAGCAGTGGACCGTGCCACAAGCCGTGCGGACACGGTCGGAAAATGCTTGACGGCGGTGCCTGGGCCGGCACCGGGCGTCAGCGACAGTTGGCGCTGGACACGCGCACCAGGTCTACGTAAAGCCGTGTCGTCAGGTCAGCTCCCTGATCCATGAGCTGATTACAACATGTGAGAGAAGTCTGTGTCCATGACCGGCCGGCCCGGGTTTTCAGAGCATGCCGGAGCATGACGGAAAATACCGAAAAATGATGGAAATTACCGGAACGTACCGGCGGGCGATGACGAGCCACCTGGGCGGCTCGGGCGGCTCGGGCGGCTCTTGGGCGGTCCGCTCAGTGGCCGCGCACGATCCACTGGTCGTATTCGAGCGCCTCGGTGCCGATGGTGGTGTCGTCGCCGTGGCCGGTGTGCACCACCGTCTCGCGCGGCAGTGTCAGCAGCCGCCGTCTGATCGAGTTCAGCAGGGTCGAGAAGTCGGAGAACGACCGTCCGGTGGCACCCGGCCCACCGCGGAAGAGGGTGTCGCCGCTGAAGAGGACCGGCTCCCCGTTGATCACCCCGTACAGGCACACGCCGCCCGGGGAGTGCCCGGGGGTGTGCAGGATGTGCAGCCAGCCGCCGCCCGCGATCGGGATCTGCTGGCCGTCCGCGAGCTGGAGGTCCGGTGGGCGGCCCGGGTAGACCATCTCCCAGAGCATCAGATCGGCCTGGCACAGGGCGATCGGGGCCTGCGCCCGCTCGGCGAGCTCCACGGCCGCGTTGATGTGATCGTTGTGGCCGTGCGTCGCCACGATCATCGACACCCGGCGGCCCTCGATCGCGGCCATGATCACGGACGGGTCGTGCGCGGCGTCGATGACCAGCACCTCACTGGCGTCCCCGACCAGCCAGATGTTGTTGTCGACGGTGAAGCTCTGGCCGTCGATCAGGAACTCGCCACGGGTGATGATCCGATCGACCCGCACCCCGTCGTGTCTGGCCACGCGTTCTCCGTTCCCGTCATCGTCGTCGTCCGGTGCTCCCGTGGTGGTCCACGGTCGTCCGCGTGCGTCAGGCCGGTCAACCCCGCCCATTCGGACCGATCATGCCCGATCCGCCCGGACCGGTCGCCAGCGGATCCGGCCGGACCACAGGCGCCGCCGCGGTTCCCGGTACGCCGCGGTTCGCGGTATGCCGTGGTTGGCGGTATGTCGGTCAGAGCCGGACGACGCTGCGCAGCACGCTGCCCTGCCGCATCCGGGTGAACGCCTCCTCGACGTCGCCGAGGCCCACGGTCTCGGTCACGAACCCGTCGAGGTCGAGCCGGCCCGCCCGGTAGAGATCGATCAGGACCGGGAAGTCGCGGCTGGGCAGGCAGTCGCCGTACCAGGACGACTTCAGCGAGCCGCCGCGGCTGAACACCTCGGTCATCGGCAGCTCGAGGGTCATCGACGGGTCGGGGACCCCGACGAGGACGAGCCGCCCGGCGAGGTCCCGGGCGAAGAACGCCTGCCGGTAGGTCTCGGGGTGGCCGACCGCCTCGATGACCAGGTCAGCGCCATTACCGTCGGTAAGCGTTCTGATCGTCTCCACCGGGTCGAGGTCACGGGCGTCGACGGTGTGGGTGGCGCCGAACCGGCGGGCCCAGACCAGTTTGCGCTGGTCGACGTCGACCGCGATGATTTTCCGGGCGCCTGCGAGGGAAGCCCCGGCGATGGCCGCATCCCCCACGCCACCGCAGCCGAACACCGCGACCGTCTCACCGTGGGTGACCGCGCCGGTGTTGACCGCCGCGCCGAAACCGGCCATCACCCCGCAGCCGATCAGCCCGGCGGCCTCCGGCCGGGCCGCCGGGTCGACCTTCACGCACTGGCCGGCCGCCACCAGGGTCGCCTCGGCGAAGGCCCCGATGCCCAGCGCCGGTGACAGCTTCCGGCCGTCGGCCGCGAGCCGCATCGGCTGGGTGGCGTTGCGGGAGTCGAAGCAGTACCACGGCCGGCCGCGCAGACAGGACCGACAGCTCCCGCAGGGCGCCCGCCAGGCGATCACCACGTAGTCGCCGGGCACAAGCGAGGTGACCCCGTCGCCGACGGCCTCGACGGTCCCGGCGGCCTCGTGGCCGAGGAGGAAGGGGTAGTCGTTGGTGATGGCGCCCTCGCGATAGTGCAGATCGGTGTGACAGACGCCGCACGCCTGGACGCGTACCCGTGCCTCCCCGGGCCCCGGGGCGGGGACGACTATTTCCGTCAGGGTGACGGGGGCGCCCTTCTCCAGGGACACCACGCCACGCACAGTCACCGCATCCGTTGTCGCGCCCATCGTCATGCTCCCGTTGTCGTCGTCGACCGCCGGTGGCCCGGACACCCGGCCCCGCCCCAAGCCTGATCGCGCTGTCCCCGGCCGTCCAGACGGGCTGCGGCCCGGCCCGCCCGGACGGCCGCGGCCAGGTTTCGTCGGCCAGGCACCGTTCGCGGCGGGCCGGCAATTCCTGCCAGTGGAAATACGTCCCGCTATAGTTACCAACTGTTATTGAGAGCTGTCTGCCGCTATCGGTGGAACCCAGCCGGGAGCGGACCGGAACAGCGGTGGCGTCGGCGGTGGCGGGCCGCGGCCACCGACCCGGCGGGATGCGTCCGGTCAACTGTCGGTACGCTCCTGTCGGTCCGCTTCTGCTCTCCGCGCACCGATCCGCAAGAAGGGAGCAGGTCCCTCGACATGACCGCCGATACTTCGCCGATGGCGGCCCCGGTACGCCCCCCGTACGGGCGGATGACCGTCGGGGAACCAGCGCTGCCCGATGACAGCCAGCTCGACGCCGCGGACATCCCCGCCGCCGATGGTGACGCCGGCGAGATCGGGCCCACCGGACGCCCACTGCCCGTCTTTCCCGTCCCGCCTCCGCTGGCGACACACGGGCCGGCCTGGGTGGTCGCCATGTGTAACCAGAAAGGCGGCGTCGGCAAGACGACAAGCACGATCAATCTCGGTGCCGCGCTCGCCGAATACGGCCACCGCACCCTGCTGGTCGACTTCGACCCGCAGGGCGCGCTCTCGGTCGGGCTCGGCATCAACCCGATGGTGCTCGAGCACACCGTGCACGATCTCCTGGTCGGCACCGAGTCCGAGATCGGTGAGGTGCTGGTCCCCACCCAGGTCGACGGGCTGGACCTGCTGCCGAGCAACATCGACCTGTCGGCCGCGGAAATGCTGCTCGTCACGGAGGTCGGGCGGGAGCACACCCTGGCCCGCGCCCTGTCCCGGGTGCGCTCGGTCTACGACGTGATCCTCATCGACTGCCAGCCGTCCCTGGGCCTGCTGACCGTGAACGCGCTGACCGCCGCCGACGCCGTCATCGTGCCGCTGGAGTGCGAGTACTTCGCCCTGCGCGGCGTCGCCCTGCTGCTGGACACCATCGACAAGGTGCGCGACCGGCTGAACTCCCACCTGGAGCTCGCCGGCATCCTGGCCACCATGTACGACGCGCGCACCCTGCACGCCCGGGAGGTGCTGGCCAGGGTGGTGGAACGCTTCCCGCACGAGGTCTTCCACACGGTGATCAACCGGACGGTACGCTTCCCGGAGACCACCGTGGCCGGCGAGCCGATCACCACCTACGCGCCCACGTCCGTGGGCGCGGACGGCTACCGGCGGCTGGCCCGCGAGCTGATGGCCCGGCACGCCACCCCGTCCACGACCGGGTGAGCGGCCGGGTGCGCGCGCCAGCCGGACGACCGGCGGCCGGGCGGATGGACGGGCTGGCTGGGTGACCGGCGGGCAGGCCGCGGGCTCCCCGCGGGCTTCCCGCGGACCAGGTGGGTGACGATCGGGATGCGGACGTCCGGGACGCGGGACGAGGACCGGGACGGGATAAGGAACCTGTAGAGGCGTGCTGTTCTACCTGGCCGAACCCGCGGCGCTACTGGGGATCGCTCTCGCGCTCCTCATCGGGATCTACGCTCACGACGGCGCGCAGGTCCTCGCCGCGAGGCTGCTGCGGGACCCCAGCCCGCTGCGCGCCGGCCGCCTGACGGCGTCGCTGAAACACCGGGTCAGCCCGTTCAGCGCGGTCGCCATGCTCATCTCCGGGGTCGGCTGGACCGAGCCGATACCCATGAACGACGTGTGGCGCAAACGGCGCTTCCACGTGGCCGTGGCGGTGCTGGCCGGCCCGCTGGCCTACCTGCTGCTCGCGTTCGTCGCGATCGTCGGGTTCAAGTTCGTCTCCGAACCGTTTCTGCTCGCCGAGGGCGACCGCCTCCTGGAGGTCGACCACGCGGACAGTTTCCTCGCCCAACTGCTGCTGGGGATGGCGGTCACGTTCGGGTCGTTGCTCATCCTGAGTCTCGTCCCCGTCCCGCCGGCGGACGGCGGGCGGGTGCTGTTCCTGCTCGGCCCGCAGTCGCCGAGCTGGCACCGGGCCCACTACCAGCTCCGCGAGAACAACGTCGGCATCGTCATCCTGCTGGTGATCCTGCTGCTGCCGGTGCTGTTCGTGTCGTTCCCCTCGGTCGTCGGCCAGCTCATCCTGCCGCTGCTGCGAGGCCTGGGCGGCATCGTCGGCGTCGACGTCGGTTGAGCGGCCCGGCCCAGACCGTCCCGCCGGCCCGTGGGCAGCCGTCCGCCAGCCCGCACGAGCGGGCCTGTCCGCGCCCGGCGGGCGGCCGGCGGGGCTCGAACGGGCGTGCGGTGCCCTGGGACGGCCCGTGCCGCCGCGGCGGTAGCGTCGTGTCATGGCACGGACCGGGACATCTCCTCGGCCGAGCGTGATCACGCCGGCGCCCGACGCCACCGTGATGCCCGAAACCGGCCCCGCGTCCGCCGGCGGTGCGGCGTCCGAAACCGGCACAGCGCCCGAAGGCGGTACGGCGGCGCCCGGGGCTGTGGCGCCGACCGGCCGCGGTGGGTCCAACAGGTCCTTCGTGGTCGAGCTCGCCAACTTCAGCGGGCCGTTCGACCTGCTGCTGTCCCTGATCGCCAAGCACAAGCTGGACGTCACCGAGGTCGCGCTCTCCCAGGTCACCGACGAGTTCGTGGCCCACATCCGCCGGCTCGGCCCCGGTTTCGACCTCGGGCAGGCCACCGAGTTCCTGGTGATCGCCGCGACCCTGCTCGACCTGAAGGCGGCCCGTCTGCTGCCGGGGGCGATCTCCGAGGACGAGGCGGCGGACCTCGCCCTGCTGGAGGCCCGCGACCTGCTCTTCGCCCGGCTGCTGCAGTACAAGGCGTACAAGGAGGCGTCGCTGCTGTTCGTGGGCCTGATGGCGCTGGAGGGCCGGCACGTCCCCCGGGCCGTGCCGTTGGAGCCGCGTTACGCGCAGGCCCTCCCCGAGGTGCAGATCGGTATCGGGCCGGCCGAGCTCGCCCGGCTCGCGGCCCGGCTGCGGGAGCCTCCGCTGCCCCCGCAGGTCGCCACCGACCACGTCCACCTGCCGAGGATCAACATCCGTGAGCACATGCTCGCCGTGCTGGAGAAGCTGCGTGAGCTCGGCAGCGCGTCGTTCCAGGCGCTGTGCGCGGACTGCCGGCAGACGATCGAGGTGGTCGCGCGCTTCCTCGCCCTCCTCGAGCTCTTCCGGGAGGGCCGGATCGCCTTCACCCAGGAGGTTCCGCTGGGAGAGCTGACAGTGCGCTGGCTGGCCGACAGTGTCTCCACGGCCTCCGCGGAGGCCGACAGTGCCTCCACGGCCTCTGCGCAGCCGTCACGGAGCACGGCGGACGGTACGGACGGCGGCTCGCTCGGTGACGTGTACGGCGGTGTGGGCAACGGCCCGGACCGCGCCGCCGGCGCCCCCACCGGCGTCCCCTGGGAGGCCGGCGCCGCCGGGAGCCCCGACGATCCCGGGGACGTCGACGACACCGAGCGAGCCGGGACCGGCGGGCGCCGGAAACGAGGATCACGACGGCGATGACGAGGGAAGCACAATGACCGCGGAGGCGGATCCGGCCACCGGTGGCGAAACCGTGGCGGCCGGCACCCCGGGCGAGCACGAGCCGGACGGGCGGAGCCCGGACGGGCCGGGCTCGGAGGAACCGGGCCCGGGCGGACGGAGCCCCGAGGAACGGGGGCCGGACGGGCCGGGCGCGGACGACGACGCGCCGCGGCCGCCGCTGCCGGCTCTCGTCGAGGCGATCCTGATGGTGGCGGAGAACCCGGTGCCGGTCACCGAGATCGCGGTGAGCCTGGGCGTTCCCGCTACCGAGGTCGAGCGCGTCCTCGTCGAGCTGGCCCTGGGCTACATCGCCGACGGCCGTGGCTTCAGCCTGCGCGACGTCGGCGGTGGCTGGCGTTTCTACACCAGCGAGGCGTGCGCCCCCTGGGTCGAGCGGTTCGTCCTCGCCGGGCAGAGCCCGAAACTGTCCCAGGCGGCGCTGGAGACCCTCGCGGTCGTGGCCTACCAGCAGCCGGTCAGCCGGGGGCGGATCTCGGCGGTGCGTGGGGTGTCCGCCGACGGGGTGATCCGTACCCTGACCGCCCGCCGGCTGGTCGAGGAGACCGGGACCGACCCCGAGACCGGTGCCATCCTGTACCGGACCACCGACTACTTTCTGGAACGGATGGGCCTGCGGCATCTCGACGAGCTGCCGCCGCTGGCCCCGCTGCTGCCCGGTATCGCCGACGTGGACGACATCGAGGGCCTGTGAACGACATCGAGGGCCCGTGAACGGATGCGGACGGAACGTGCGGGCGGGCCGGGGCCCCGATGGCGGATCGAGGGCAGGACCCATGACGGATCGAGGAACCGAAGAGCCGCCACAGGCTCGCGGACGGGACGGAGGCCCATGACGGCCGGTGACGCGAACGCCGAGGGCGTCCGCCTGCAGAAGGTGCTCGCCGCGGCCGGGGTCGGTTCCCGCCGGCACAGTGAGGAGCTGATCGCCGCGGGCCGGGTCCGGGTGGACGGCCGGGTGGTCGAGGCGCAGGGCATGCGGGTCGACCCGCAGACGGCGATCATCGAGGTGGACGGCG
Organism: Protofrankia sp. CiP1_Cm_nod2; assembly: GCF_920664355.1. Lineage (NCBI taxonomy): Bacteria > Bacillati > Actinomycetota > Actinomycetes > Frankiales > Frankiaceae > Protofrankia > Protofrankia sp. CiP1_Cm_nod2. The sequence continues at coordinate 3,002 of NZ_CAKKTL010000022.1, read as the reverse complement.
AACGGGTCGTCACCCGCTCGGGCCTGGTGCACCTGGCGCTGAACAAGCCTGTCGGGGTGCTCTCGGCGATGTCGGACGACCGCGGCCGGCCGACCGTCGCGGACCTGGTGGCCGACGCCGGCCCGGGGCTGTTCCACGTCGGGCGGCTGGACGCCGACAGCGAGGGCCTGCTGCTGGTGACCAACAACGGGGAGCTGGCCCACCGGCTGTCGCACCCGTCCTTCGAGGTCGCCAAGACCTATCTGGTCGAGGTCGCGGGGCCGGTCGGCCGGGACGTCCCCCGGCGGCTGCGCGAGGGGGTCGAGCTCGCCGACGGCCCGGTGCGTGCGGACGCCGTCCGGACCGTCGGCTCGGCCGGCTCCCGGGTCATGCTTGAGATCACCCTGCACGAGGGGCGCAACCGGGTGGTGCGCCGCCTGATGGACGCCGTCGACCACCCGGTGCGCCGGCTGGTGCGGACCAGGATCGGCCCGGTGCACCTCGGTTCGCTGCCGGCGGGCCGGACCAGGCACCTCTCCCGGGGCGAGGTCGGCGCCCTCTACCGCGAGGTCAGCCTGTAGCGAGGCCGGCGGGACGCGGGAGGAAGGCCCGCGGGGCGCGGGCGGGACACGCGGGACAACCAGCGGCCAACCCGCGGGAAACACCCATGGGCTGCTGACGAACATATGGTGGCTCGGTGAATGTCACGTCCGGCGCATCCCGGCCCGCCGGCCATGGGCCGCCGCCGCGGCGGGTGGGGATCGTCGGGTCCGGGTTGATCGGTACCAGCATCGGGCTGGCGCTGACCGGGCGCGGCGTCGACGTCCTGCTCGCCGACATCGACGCCGAGCAGGTGAAGGTCGCCGAGGTCATGGGCGCCGGCCGGCCCTGGCACGGGGAGACGGTCGAGCACGCGGTGGTCGCCGTCCCCCCGCACGCGGTCGCCGGGGAGCTGCGGCGGCTGCAGCGGGCCGGGATCGCCGGGACCGCCAGCGATGTCGCGAGCGTGAAGGCCAGGCCGATCGTCGAGGCCGTGCAGACGGGCTGCGACCTGTCGACGTGGTGCCCGGCGCATCCGATCGCCGGGCGGGAGCGCGGCGGCGCGGCCTCGGCCCGCGCCGACCTGTTCGCCGAGCGGACGTGGGTGCTCTGCCCACTGCCGCACACCTCGCCGGCCGCGCTGGCGGCCACCGTCGCGGTCGCCCATGCCTGCGGCGCCATACCGGTGCGCACGACGGCGGACCGGCACGACCAGGCCATGGCCGCCCTGTCCCACCTGCCGCAGGTGGTCGCGAGCCTGCTCGCCGCGGCCACCCCCGATCTCGCCGCCGGCGAGCTGGCGCTGGCCGGCCAGGGGTTCCGGGACGTCACCCGGCTGGCCGACAGCGATCCCGGCCTGTGGTCGTCGATCCTGGAGGGCAACCGCGGCCCGGTCGCGGCCCGGGCACGCGGCCTGGCCGGGCGGCTCACCCAGCTCGCCGACGTCCTCGACCAGGGCAGTGAGCAGGAGGTCATGCTGGCCGTCCGCGCGCTCATGGCCGGTGGCAACGCCGGCCGGGCGCTGCTGCCGCGCAAGGCCGGCGCGGTGTCCCGGCCGTGGGCGTGGGCCTGGGTGGGGGTGGTGCTCGCCGACCGGCCCGGCCAGCTCGGTGCCCTGTTCACCGCGATCGGCGACTGGCAGGTCAACGTCGAGGACATCGCCGCGTTCGAGCACAATCTCGACGCCCCGGCCGGCATCGTGGAGCTCGCCGTCGCGCCGGACATCGTCGACTCCCTGCTGGACAGGCTGGCCACGGCCGGCTGGACCGCCTACCGCCGCTCGTGACCGCCGGCTGTCAGCCACGGCGGGATGGCGGGAGGGCCGCCCTGCCCGGGCGCGACGCCGTCCTTCCCGGATGGACGGCCCCGGGTAGCCTGAGCCGGGTTGACCGCATCGGCGCCGGCTCGGGTGAGCATCCGGGCCGGGCCGGTTTCACCGCGTCGGTTGCCGACAGGTTTCTGGTGTAGACGGGTTTGTGGTTGTGGTGCAGATGTCGCGTCCGGACGGAGGAAACGGTGGAACACGACCGCGGTTGGCGTGAGCCGGTGGTTGCGTCGGTGACCGGCGCCCAGGAGGTGTCCGAAGATGCTGAGGGCCGCCGCGCCGGCTCCGCTGAGCCCTGGCGGCCCGACGGGCCCGCGACGGCCACGACAGGTGTGACGGGCGTGACGTCGCCGCAGCGGCTGGTCCGCGACGGGCTCGTCATCGCGGTGGACGGGCCCGGCGGGTCGGGCAAGAGCACGGTCGCCCGGGAGATCGCCCGCCGGCTCGGCCTGCGGTATCTCGACACGGGCGCGATGTACCGGGCGGTGACCCAGCTCGCCCTGGAGAGCCGGATCGACATCGAGGACCACGACGCGGTCGCCGAGCTCGCGGAGCGGGCGGTGCTCACGATCGGTACCAGCCCCGACAATCCGACGATCGCCGTCAACGGCGAGCCCGTGGACGACCTGATCAGGACCAGGGCGGTGACCAACGCGGTGAGCGCGGTGGCCGCGGTGCCCGCCGTCCGCCGGCGCCTGGTCGCCCGCCAGCAGCAGATCATCGCCGAGGCGTCGCCGGTGGGCATCGTGGTGGAGGGCCGAGACATCGGCTCGGTCGTCGCCCCGAACGCCCCCGTCAAGGTGTTCCTGACCGCCTCGACCGAGGTCCGGGCGCTGCGCCGGTCGCACCAGCTGGGCGAGCGCGGCGTCGACGACGTGGCCCGCACCCTCGCCGAACTCGGCCGCCGGGACGCCCTGGACAGCACCCGCGCCGCGGACCCGCTGGCCGTCCCCGACGACGCGATCGTGCTCGATTCGACCGCGCTGTCCGTCCAGGACGTCGTGGACGAGGTCCTACGGCACTGTGAGCAGGCGTCGGCCCGAGCGTCATGACGACGATCGAAGACCCCCGGGACGGCGCGCCGCGAGCCAGTGCGGCCGGCGTTTCCGCGACCAGCTCTCCCGCAACCGGCGGCCCACGGGACGACGCTTCGCGGGAT
>NZ_CAKKTL010000021.1:32635-37730 GCF_920664355.1 Protofrankia sp. CiP1_Cm_nod2 | reverse complement strand
GCGGCGGGAACCGGCATGGGCGGGGGATGAAGCCCGTCCTGTGGGCCGCTTCCGCTGCGTGAGGCGGCCGGATGATGTTCCGTGCGGTGTGCGCCGGGAGCCGCGGGATGAAGGGTTGTCGGCGTGGTGGTGGATGATGGGGATGTGATGTCGGTGCAGGGAGGCGGCCAGATGCGGACGACTGGAGGCACGGGGGGTCGTTCCGGCCGTCAGCCGCGGGATGGCCGCGGCTATCCGGAGGGCCCGGCCGTGACGGTGGGAGCTGGAAGGTCCGGTGGGCGGGCAACCGCTCGTCGGATGGTGAACGGCCGGGGGAAGGCAGCGGCCAGCGCGACGGAAAGCCTCGCGGAGAAGCGGTGGCGCGGGGCCCGTGAGGCTCGCCGTACCACCGGCGGAGGCCAGTACGTCCGCCAGGATCGGCAGGCCCGTGGTCAGGCCGCCCGCGACCAGGCGATGACGAACGTCCATGGTGACAGGATCCGTGGCGACAGAAGCGGCAACGGGAGCACGGGCGGGTATGGCCGGGCGGCCCGCGGCGCCGACCCGGATCGCCGTCCGGGCCGGCACGGCCCGGACGAGCGGGCTGCGGGCGCGCGGTCCGCTGCCAGCGCTCGAGGTGGGCCGGGGATCCGGCCGGGTCGCCCCCACGATGATTCCGACCGTCGTTCGGCCCGCCCCGCGGGTACACGCGGTGAAGCACGGCAGGGTGAGTCACGGCAGCCGGCAGGAAACCGTCACCCGGATCGCGGGGCAGGCAGCGGGCACGACGGCCGGGCCAACGGCAACCGGGCGGATGGATTCCGACAGTCCCGACCGTCGACAGGCAGATCGCAACCAGCGGGCTCCCGCTCCGACCGGCCGTGGTCGGCGGCGAAGGGAGCCGAGGGAGCGAACGTCCCACGGAATTCCCGACAGGCCTCCGCGGGCTCTTCCGGGGGGCGCTCCTTCACACAGCGCTCTTCCACACAGTGGCGGGATGCCGCGCAGCCGTCACGCCCTTCCGGTGATTTCTCCGGCCGACGTGGGCCGGGGCAGTCCGGACAGGCGTCCGGAGCCGGCCGTGCCGGCGGGTCGTCACGTGCTGATGCCGAGCGGCGCGGTCACGGCTCGGCCGGGCGCACGCCTGGCACGGGATCCGGCGCCGGCCATTCCGGACCGTCTTCGCGGACGCCGTCGAGTGGGGGCCGGTACGGGCGGCCCGACCAGCGCCGTGACGACCGTTCCTCCTCCCAGGGGCAGCGGGGCTCCTCCTCCCCGGGGCAGGGCTTCTCCCGGGGAGCGGGCCGTGGTGGCGGCTACGACGCCGGTAGCCGTACCGTTGGCGGCCCGGCCGACAGTTCGGCCCCTCGCGGCCCGGCCACTGACAGGCCGGGCGGGGCACCGCCGCGGGGAGCCTCCCGTCCGTCGGCTCATCCGTCGGCCCGTTCGTCGGCCGGCTCCGATCGTCGCGATGACAGCCGGGCACCTCGCGTGTCCGGCGGCACCGACCGGTCACCGATCAACCGGCCATTGACCGACCGGCGCGACGGGCCCGGCGATGGCCGGCGGGCGCCTGGTACCGAGTCGCGGCCTGTCACCGCCTCCCCGCGGGAATCCCAGGAGGTCAGGGACACCCGGGCGCGGGACCAACGCAGTTATGATCATGACGTTCGAGGTGCCGCGGCCCGGGGCTCCGGCGCGGCCGGGCCGGACCAGGCCGCGGCAGGCCCGCGGGATTCCGGCCACTCGCGGGGCGCCGACCGACCAGGCGCCGACCGCACCCGGCCCGGCGAGCATGACGCTGGCAGGCAGGACCATGACAGGAACCGGCAGGACCACCCCGGAAGGAAGACCCCGGGAGCGGACCGGCGGACATCGGGCGCCTCGCCGGCATCAGGCGCTCCAGCGGGACGCCGGAGCGGCCCCGGGCCGTCGGGGTCCAGGCCGGGACGCGCTGGCGGGGCAGCCGGGACGGATCGTCGTGGCGCGGCCGGTGCCGCCCACCGCCGTCCGGATGCCTCGGCGGGTTCCCCGGCGTCCCCGCGCGGTGGCGCGGGCGCCGGCCGGGGAGCTGGGCGTCCCGGCCGGCCGGCGGCACCGGAGCTGCCGGACGAAGCCCGCGCCGAACTCCTCGACTTCGAGGTCACGCGGGAGCTGCGCGGGCTGGGCGCGTCCCTGGCCGAACCGGTGGCCCGGCATCTGGTGGCCGCGGGCATGTACCTCGACGAGGACCCCGCGCTCGCGCTCGCGCACGCCCGCGCGGCCGCGGGGCTGGCGTCCCGGATCGCCGTCGTCCGGGAGGCGGTCGGGCTTGCGGCCTACCACGCGGGGGAGTTCGCCACGGCGCTCGCCGAGCTGCGTGCGGCACGCCGCATCGACGGGTCCCCACGGCACCTTGCCGTGATGGCGGATGCCGAGCGGGGGCTCGGGCGTCCCGAGCGCGCCCTGCTGCTCGCCCGTGATCCGGGGGCGGCCGAACTCGACGAGGAGGCCCGGGCCGAGCTGCTGATCGTCCTGTCGGGCGCGCGGCGTGATCTGGGTGAGCCGGAGGCCGCGGTTCTGCTGCTGCAGGACGAGGCGGCTGCCGCCGGCGTGCGGCCGTGGAGCGCGAGGCTCTGGTACGCCTACGCGGAGGCGCTGCTGGCCGCGGGCCGTCCCGCCGACGCGGCACGCTGGTTCGCCTCCGCGGCGACCGTCGACGACACCCAGCAGACCGACGCCGCGGACCGTGCCACGGAGCTGGACGCCGCGGAGCCGGACATCCTGGGGCCGGACATCGCGGGGCTGGACATCGTGGGGCTGGGCGCCGCAGGGCTGGACATCGCGGAGCCGGACATCGTGGGGCTGGGCGCCGCGGAGCCGGACATCGTGGGGCTGGATGCCGCGGAGCCGCCGGAGGACGAAGCGGTTCCTCCCGTTCAGGAGCCCGAGCGGGGTCCGGGGGCCGGATAGGACCTTCGAACCGGACGGCCGGGGCGCTCTCCCGGCCGTCCGGTCGTCTGCCGCTGGCTGCCTCATGCCTCGGTCAACGGCACCGGTGCGGTTACTCGTCCAGCGGGCGGATCAGCAGGCCGCTGCGCGGCTTGGGCGTGAACAGCGTCGACTTGCGCGGCATCCGTTCGCCGGCCGCGGCCACGGCGGCGACGTCCGCGGCCGGGGTCGGGTTCAACAGCAGCGCGATCGCGGCGTCCGGCGCCGCCACGTCGGCACCGGCCGTGGACGTATTGGACGCGGACGCCGCGGCACCGCCGGCCACCACTGCCGCCGTGGTGTCGCCGGGCGCGGGCACCGCCGCTGTTGCCGCTGCCCCTGTTGCCGCTGCCCCTGTTGCCGCTGCCGCTGTGGCGATCGCGGTGGCGGCGTCATGCCGGTAGCCGACCACGTCCTCGGTGTCCGCCAGCCCCCAGACTTTTGTGATCAGCGCGAGATGCGCGACGGTGACGTCGAGCTGGCGGAAGGCGGCGGAGCGGTCCGCCGGCAGCGCGTCGGCGAGCAGCACCGGGTCCGGGCGCGTCAGCAGGAACGCCGCCCGGCCGTCAGTGATCACGAAGGCGTGGCCGTCCTGGCCGGCCTTGGCCAGCTCACCGAGCAGATACGTGCCAGCGGGGTCGCCGACAGCGTCCAGCGGCTTCACCTGGAACACCGTCCCGGCGCGGCGGACGGCTTCGCTGAGGGCCAGGCCGTGTACGACCCGGTGGATCGCATGGACCCGTGGGCCGGACACCCGGGCGTCCACCAGGAAGGCCAGGCCGAAGTCCCAGGGGCCGCCGCCGTGACCCGCCGTGTGGCGGTCGGCCTGGTAACGGCGGTAGGTGGCGTACCGGTGGTGGCCGTCGGCGATCACCGCCCGCCGTCCGTACAGATCGTCGGCGACGGCGGCGAGCCGCTCCTGGTCGGTCAGCGTCCAGATGCGGTGGGTGACACCGTCGTCGGTCGCCGTGGTCAGGAGCGGTGTGCTCGTCACCGTCTCGGCGACGACCCGGCTGGCGGCCCCGCCGCCCTCGTACAACAGGAAGATCGGCTCGAGGTTCGCCCCGGTGGCCACGGTCAGGGCCAGCCGGTCGGTGACCGGGCCGGTCATGGTGTTCTCGTGCGGCAGGATGATCCCCGCGTCCGGGTCGGCCAGCGCCACCGCACCGACCAGGCCCCGCTGGACGTGCCCGTCCTGGGCCTGCTCGTACACGTACAGCGCCGGGCGTTCGTCGCGGCGCAGGACCGCGTCGGCGGTCCAGGCGCGCAGGGTGTCCGCGGCCCGCCGGTAGCGGCTTCCCGGGGAGTCCTCGTCGTCGCGGGGGAGGATGAGCCGGACGGCGTTGTGCGGATGCCGTGCCTCCAGCGCGGTGACACCGGCGGCGTCGATCACGTCGTAGGGCGGGGCGGTCCGTGACGCCAGCTCCGCACCGTCGTCCGCGGCATACCGCAGGGCCCGGAACGGGGCCAGGACCAGTCCGCCAGGTGAGGGTGGTGCCGGGACGGGAGCAGCCATGCGGCGATCGTATGGGTCCAGCCGCCACCGACGCCGCCGGCATCGAACGGGCCTGGCATCGAACGGGCACCGCCGGCACCGGGACGGGCACCGGGCTGGCAGCCCGCCGACGGGCACGGAACCGGCGGGCGGCGACCGGCGTCGGAGGAACCTGTGCCGCCGTGGACGCCATCGACACCGGCCGGTGCCGTCGGCCCCTGCCTTGCGCGGACGCCCTGCGGGCGCCGCCGGCAGCGGAGGAAACTCGTGGGCTGCGCGGTCGGCGAGGTATGCGACGTCCTGCGGGCGCCGCCGGCACTGGAGGAAGCCCGTGGCGCCGAGCCCGGCCGGCGACCAGGTCCGCCTGCGGGCGCCGCCGGCAGCGGAGGAAGCGCGTCCCGCGGTGGAAGGGACGGCGGGCGGTGAGGCGACGAAATGGTACGCACCTCCACCGATCGGCGCGATCGGTGGGAGCGGGGGGTGGTTTCCGGCGACACTGGGAGCTGGGCCTCGGCCACCGGCGTCTGGCCATCTGGGTGCCGACGTCGGCATATCGGAGGTGCATCGAAGGTTCAGACGGGTACCGGGGCGCGGATGCCACCGGGTCGCGGCACGGCAGGAAACGCAGGGAAAGCCAGGACAGGCAAACAG
>NZ_CAKKTL010000021.1:30350-32264 GCF_920664355.1 Protofrankia sp. CiP1_Cm_nod2 | reverse complement strand
AGCCAGGACAGGCAACGAGGGAGGCGCGGATGTCCGGCGGGCACGACGGACCGGTTGCCGGCGAGGGGAGGGGCCCCCGCGACGAGTGGCTGCCCGCGAGCCTGGGGCGCATCCCCGACACCCCTCCCGCTCCTGGCACCCCCGTTCCCGCCAACACCCCGGCCGCTGGCACCCCTGCTCCTGGCGGTGACAGCGCGGCCGGCGCCGAGGGGGCCGGTACCGTCCCGGGCGCCAGCGGGTCCGGCGCCAGCGGTACTGCAGATGCCGCCGGCGTCGGCGATGCCACCCAGCTGGGTGGTGGCAGCCCCGGTGGCAGTCCTGGCGGTGAGGTCTACGACTGGTACACCCGGGGTGTCGCCCTGCTCGACCGGGGCAACGCCAACGCCGCGGTCCAGCTGCTCGCCCATGCCGTGGCCGCCGAACCGGGCTCGCGCAGCGTCCGGGAGGCGTTGGCCCGGGCCCAGTTCGACGCCGGCCAGTACGGCGCGGCCCGGGAGAGCTTCGCCTGGATCGTCGCCCACGACCCGACCGACGACTACGCCCAGTTCGGGCTCGGCATGGCGGCTCGCCGCACCGGTGACCTGCGCGCGGCGGTGGAGCATCTGGCGCTCGCCGTCGCGATGCGTCCGGACCTCGGGCACTACGGGCAGGCGCTGCGGGGTGTGCGGGCCGCGCTCAACCGGCCGGTGCGGGGACGGCCGTGACCCACGGCCTGGGCCTGTCCACCCAGCCGGCCGGCCCGGATGAGCCGGGGGCCCCGAGCGAGACGGGCGAGTGGGGTGGGCCGGGTGGGCCGCTGTCGGCGTCGCCGGCCCCGCTCGTCGACGTCCACGACGCCGCCCTGATGGACCTCGACGGGGTGGTGTACCGCGGCTCCGAGGCGGTGCCCCACGCGGCGCCGGCCATCGCCGCCGCCCGTGGACGCGGGATGCGGACGGTGTTCGTCACCAACAACGCGCTGCGGACGCCGGCCCGGGTCGCCGAGCGGCTGCGTTCCTTCGGGGTGCTCGCGGCGCCGGCCGACGTGGTCACCTCCGCGCAGGCGGCGGCGCGGCTGCTCGCCGGACGCCTGCCCCGCGGGGCGGCCGTCCTGGTCGCCGGCGGCGAGGGCCTGCGCGAGGCGGTGCGGGACGTGGGCCTGCGGCCGGTGACCACCGCGGGGGAGGGGCCGGCTGCGGTGGTGCAGGGCTTCGACCCCGCCATCGGCTACGCCCGGCTCGCCGAGGCCGCGCTCGCGATCCAGGCGGGCGCGCTGTGGGTTGCGAGCAACACCGACGCCTCGGTACCAACCGAACGCGGCCTGCTGCCCGGCAACGGCTCACTGGTCGCGATGCTGCGGACCGCGACCGGGGCGGTCCCTCTGGTGGCCGGCAAGCCGGAGCGGGCGCTGCACGAGGAGTCGGTCCGCCGTGCCGGCGCCCGCTCGCCACTGATCGTCGGCGACCGGCTCGACACCGACATCGCCTCCGCCGTCCGTTCGGGCACGCCGTCCCTGCTGGTGCTCACCGGGGTGACCGGCAAGGGCGAGCTCCTGCGCGCCGGGGCGCACTATCGGCCGACCTATGTCGCGGCCGATCTGCGGGGCCTGTTCGTACGTCATCCGGGCACCCGGCTGTCGGTGTCGGCCGCTGGTGACGAGGCTACCGCCGGCCCGGCGGACGAGGCGTGGCCGGACAGGGTGCCGGACAGGGTGCCGGACGAGGTGGAGGCGTTCTGCGGCCGGTGGGCGGCCCGGGTGCGGGCGGGGACACTGACCTGGCGGAGAGTACGTCCGGCGGGCCGGCCCGCCGACCGGTCGGAGGCTGTGCGCATCACCGACGGTGACAGCCCTGGGCGTGGGGGCAGGGAAAGCCCGTCGGGCAGCGCTTCGCCCAGGGACGCCGTGTGGGCACGGGAGGGCGTGCGGGACGAGGG
>NZ_CAKKTL010000021.1:28616-29813 GCF_920664355.1 Protofrankia sp. CiP1_Cm_nod2 | reverse complement strand
GGGACGAGAACGTGCGGGATGAGGGTGTGTGGGACGACGGCCTGGACGCGCTGCGGGCGGCGTGCGTGGCCGCCTGGGCGGCGGCGGACGCGGGTGGCCCCGTGCGCGAACTGGCCGGCGGCCGCCCACCCGGCTGCGCCGACCTTGCCTGACGCGCTTGCCTGACGCGCTTGCCTCCCGAGACGTGGTTGTCCCGCCTGACGGGATCCCGTCAGGAACGTTCCCGGTGGCATCGCGCGATGGCCTGGCGGGCCGGCCGCCGCGGGTATCGCCCGCGGGCACATGACCGGCCGTCCGCAGACGATGATCATCCATCGTGGACGGCGATCCACGGATGATCCGCGGGATGGCCTACAGGGCGGGAAGGCCTGCCGGAAGGAACGCATCCTGTCGGCGAAGGCCGACCGCTGGATCGGCGCGGTCCGCTACCGGAAGGCCTACAGGAAGGAACGCATCCGCAGCAGGTCCCACATGCTGGCGTCCACCTTCAGTCGGCCACTGCTCCACGCAGATGTAAGCTCTAGGCTGCCATCGGTAACGGCGATCAGATCGTCGCTGTTCACCGTGACGGTCACCTGCCCAGCCGCGCCGTTGCCTTCACTGATATTGAGGACGCTGCCGTCACGCAGTTCCGCGCAGAAACTCGCCCCGAGATCAGGAATCCGACACACGATCGTGCGGTCGGGTGCGAGCCTGCGCAGACGCTCGTCGGCGAGTTCGTTGAGCCGCTCCGCCAGCGTGTGCAACGCCGTCGCGCACTGCTGCATGGTCGCCATACCGGTCGATTCCTCTCTCCGGCCAGGTCCGTACCGTGCCCTGCCGGCCGTCGCTCGTCAACAGATAGCAGCGGGCTGCCTTCCGCTGCCGGTCGGTGGCGGCGATACTGCCCGTCGCGCCGAGGCGCTTCGGTCGCGATGCACCCGGCTGCGACAGTCAATACCGTGGACGGGATCCGACATGCTGGATGGGACGACAGCGGCGTGCCGCGGGACGACGCCCCTGCCACCACCGTCACGGAAGAGGACACCGTATGACCGTTGACGTCCCGGACGACGTCCAGGCCGCGCGTGCCCGGGTGGAGCGGCTGCCGACGCTGCCGGTGTCGGCCCACGTCGCTGTCTTCGAAGAGGTCCACCGGCTCCTGGACGGCGTGCTGGCGGACCTGGACGGGCTCGCCAGCACCTCACCGCGGCCGGA
>NZ_CAKKTL010000021.1:9260-28430 GCF_920664355.1 Protofrankia sp. CiP1_Cm_nod2 | reverse complement strand
ATCCGCGGGGCCGGGATGCCGTCTCCCCGTCACGGGCGCCCGGGCCGCCGGGACCTCGCCAACAGGGCACGGGGCCGCGCCCACCTGGCCTGGGCGGGCCTCGGCCGCAGCCGTCTGGGCTGTCTGGGCCGGCTGGGCCTCGCTCAGGCGGCCCTCGGCCGGGGCCGCCGCCCGCGGCGGCCGGCCGGGCACCGGCGTGACCGGGGCGAGGCGTCCTGTCGTGGCTCGCCGGGCACGGCTGGACCGTGAGCTCGTCCGGCGCGGCCTGGTGCGCTCCCGTGAGCAGGCCGGCGAGGCGATCGCGGGGGGACGGGTCCGGGTGGCCGGGCGGCCGGCGACCAAGCCCGCCACGGTCGTCGACGACACGACACCCATTGTGATCGTCGCCGGTGACGATCCCGGCTATGTGTCGCGGGGCGCTCACAAACTGCTCGCGGCCCTGTCCGCCTTCGGCGGGAACGCCACCGGCCAGCGGACCACTGGAAGCAGCGCTACTGGAAGCAGCGCCACCGGCGGCATCGGAAATACCGGCAGCGCCGATGGCGGCACGGCCGGAGGCGCCAGCGGCACCACCGGAAGCGGCGTCAGCGGCACGGCCGGAGGGACCGGCAATGTTTCCGAAGAGGCTCGCGGTGCGGCCGTCGGCACCGACGCGGGCGCCGACGCGGGCGCGGGCCGGCTGCGGGTGGCCGGGCGGCGCTGCCTGGACGCCGGGGCGTCCACCGGTGGTTTCACCGACGTGCTGCTGCGCCATGACGCCGCCGAGGTCGTGGCGGTCGACGTCGGGTACGGCCAGCTGGCCTGGCGGCTGCGCACCGACCCCAGGGTCACCGTCCTCGAGCGCACCAACGTCCGTTTCCTCACCGCGGAGGCGATCGGCGGGCCGGTCGACGTGGTCGTGGCCGACCTGTCGTTCATCTCGCTGCGGCTGGTGCTGCCGGCGCTGCGGGCCTGCGCCCGGCCGGCGGCCGACTTCGTCGTCCTGGTCAAACCGCAGTTCGAGGTCGGGCGCGCGGGCCTCGGGCCGGGCGGGGTGGTGCGCGACGTGGCCCTGCACGCCCACGCGGTGTGTCAGGTCGCGGATGCTGCGGCCGAACTGTCGCTGGGCGTGCGTGGCGTCGTCGCGAGCCCGCTGCCCGGGCCGGCGGGCAACGTGGAGTACCTGCTGTGGCTTGTCGGGGGCGCCCCGCCCATGCCACCGCCGCGGCTGACCGATGCGGTCGCCGCCGCGATCGCGGCCGGCCCGGCTGGTGGTCGCGCCACCACCGTCCCCCACTCCGGTCCCGTCCCTGACACCGCTGCTGTCCCCGACACCGCTGCTGTCCCTACCGCCGATTCTCTCCCCACCGCCTATCCTGGTTTCGATCCCGAGCCGTCCACCGAGCGTGACGAGGGCCGCCGATGAGCCGGAAAGCCCAGTGAGCCGGGAAGTCCTGGTGGTCACCCACCCGCGCCGTTCGGTCGTCCGGGAGATCGCACAACGGGTGCTGGACCAGTTCGTCGCCGCCGGGGTCGCCCCGCGGGTCCTGCGGGACGAGGCCGAACTGCTCGACCTGCGCTGCGACAACGTCGTCCCGCCCGACGACGCCGCCGCGTTCGGGGTCGAGCTGGTCCTCGTGCTCGGCGGGGACGGTAGCCTGCTGCGCGGGGCGGAGTTCGCGCGCACCGCCGACGCGCCGCTGCTCGGCGTCAACCTCGGCCATGTCGGTTTCCTCGCCGAGGCCGAGCCGGACGCGCTGGAGTCCACGGTTGACCATGTCGTCCGCAAGGACTACCAGGTCGAGGAGCGGATGACCGTCGACGTGGCGGTCCGCCACCGCGGCGAGCTGGTCTACGAGGGCTGGGCGCTCAACGAGATGTCGCTGGAGAAGGTCGACCGCGCCCGGATGCTCGAGTGCGTCGTCGAGGTCGACAACCGCCCGCTGTCCCGGTGGGGGTGCGACGGCATGATCTGTTCGACCCCGACCGGGTCGACGGCGTACGCGTTCTCGGTCGGCGGCCCGGTGATGTGGCCGGGTGTCGAGGCCCTGCTGGTCGCGCCGATCAGCGCCCACGCCCTGTTCGCGCGTCCGCTGGTGCTGGCCCCGACGTCGTCGGTCGCGATCGAGGTGCTGCCCGCCACGCCGGCCGTGCTGTCCTGCGACGGCCGGCGGTCGGTGGACGTCGAGGCGTTCTCCCGGATCGAGGTCGTGCGGGGCCGCCGCCCGGTGCGGCTCGCCGTGGTGCGCCCACGCCCCTTCACCGACCGGCTGGTCGCGAAGTTCGACCTCCCGGTGGCCGGCTGGCGGGGACGCGGGGGCCGGTGAACGCAGCGCGGCCACCCGCGCCGGCGGTGTGTCGCCCGGGCGGGCGGCGGCGCGGGCGCCGCACCCCATAGAGTCACGTTTGTGCTCGAGGAGGTTCGCATCCGCGGGCTCGGGGTCATCGACGACGCCGTGCTCGAGCTGGCGCCCGGCCTGACCGTGGTCAGCGGCGAGACCGGAGCCGGCAAGACCATGATCGTCCAGGGACTCGGGCTGCTCACCGGCGGGCGCGCGGACGCCGGCCTGGTGCGCCCCGGCACGGCACGGGCCTTCGTCGACGGGCGGATGATCGTCCCGCCGGACGGCCCGGTGGCCGAACGGGTCCGCGACGCCGGTGGCGAGTGCGACGAGGACGGCCTTCTCCTCGGGCGGACGCTGACGGCCGAGGGCCGTTCCCGCGCGCACGTCGGCGGCCGGGCGGTGCCCGCCAGCGTCCTCGCCGAGGTCACCGACGGGCTGATCGCCATCCACGGCCAGTCCGACCAGCAGCGGCTGCTGCGGGCCGGAGAGCAGCGCGCCGCCCTCGACCGGTTCGCCGGCGACGCGGTCGCCCGGCCGCTGGCCGCCTACGCCACCGCCTACGCCCGGCTGCGCACCGTCTCCGCCCGGCTCGCCGAGATCACCGGCCGGGCCCGGGAGCGTGCCGCCGAGGCCGAGCTGCTGCGGGCCGGGCTCGCCGAGATCGAGAAGGTCGATCCCCGCCTCGGCGAGGACGCCGCGCTCGATGCCGAACTGCGCCGGCTGGAGCATGCCGAGACGCTCGCGCAGGCCGCCAGCGGCGCCCACGCCGTGCTGGTGTCCGACCCCGCCACCGGCGACAGCGTGCCGGGCGCCACCGACCTGGTGGGGACCGCCCACCGCGTGGTCGCGGCGGAGGCGTCCCTCGACCCGGCCCTGTCCGAGCTGGCCGACCGTCTGCGGGAGGCCGGGATGCTGCTCGCGGACGTCGCCGCGGACCTGGCCTCCTACGCCGCCGGGATCGACTCCGACCCGGCCCGGCTCGCCGCCGCCGCGGACCGCCGGGCGGCGCTGACGTCCCTTGCCCGCGCGCACGGCACCGACCTGGCCGGCGCCCTGGAATGGGCCGACCAGGCCGGGCGCCGCCTGCTCGAGCTCGACTCCGACTCCGACCAGGCCGGCGCGTGGGCGTCCGAACGCGACCGGCTGGTCACCGAGCTCGCCGGGCTCGCCGTGCGGATCTCCGCCGCCCGCGGGGACGCGGCGGAGAAGTTCGCCGAGGCGGTCGCGGCCGAGCTCGCCGGCCTGGCGATGCCGCGGGCCAAGGTCGAGGCGGTCGTCACGCAGCGTCCCGATCCGGCCGGCCTCCCCGTGGCCGGGCAGGTGCTCGCCTACGGCCCCACCGGGGTGGACGAGGTGGAGCTGCGGCTCGTACCGCATCCCGGGGCTCCGTCACGCCCGGTGCACAAGGGGGCGTCCGGGGGTGAGCTGTCCCGAGTGATGCTCGCCATCGAGGTCGTGCTCGCGGCCGGCGACGTCGCCACGACGATGGTCTTCGACGAGGTCGACTCCGGTGTGGGCGGGCGGGCCGCGGTCGAGGTCGGACGCCGCCTCGCCCGGCTGGCACGCACACACCAGGTGATCTGCATCACCCATCTGCCCCAGGTGGCGGCCTTCGCCGACCGCCATCTGGTGATCAACAAGGCCGACGACGGCTCGGTGACCCGCAGCGGGGTGACAGCCCTCGACGACACCGGCCGGGTCCGTGAGCTCTCCCGGATGCTCGCCGGCGTCGAGGAGAGCACGCTCGCCCGCGGCCACGCCGAGGAACTGCTCGCCAACGCCGCCGCCGACAAGGCCAACCTCCCCTGACCACGTCTGGGTTTTATGATTGCTACGCACGGTGGCAACAATGGTCGTACGGAATGGTCGTATGGCCACAACAATGGTCGTACGGCAGATGGCCCCGCCGCCGAGCCGCACCGCACCGAGTGCGTGATCAAGCACGGTGGCTCCGTCCCGGAAGGCCTCGTCCCGCGGGCCGACGCGCGCACCGGGCCTCGTGGATGCTCTGACGCAGCTGCCAGGGCTCGCGCGCGCCGGGTCCACGCGCGGCAACTACGGGAGATCGTCGAAGAGTACGAGCGGGAGCACGGCCCACTCGACATCGATGGCGTCCAGGACGCGCTGGCGGAATGGCCCGACAGCTCATGAGAGCGGAAGCTGTAGGTGGAAACCGTCGTCATCGCAGCGTTTTCCACCTACAGCTTCCGCGTTCGTAGGTGGTTTTCGTTGTCATGGTGACGTTTTCTGCCTACGGGCCAGGCGCGCACCACCGCCGGCCACGAGGGTGAGGCCGCAGCGAGTGGGACGTTCGGGGCAGGGGCGTCCGGTGGGGCATCGGGCGGGAAAACGTGGGGAAACCGGTCGTGGGGATGAAGGCGCCGCGGAGCAGGGCGAACCCGACGCGCGGACCATCCGCGGGGTGGCGGACCGCTCGCGGGGCGAGGGTCACAGCGGCGTGGGGATGGCGCGGATGTGGTTGTGCGTTCAAGTAGTGTCCTGTGAGGCCGCTGGGCGCCCGGCACGAGCAGTGACCGGGTTCCCAGCGGCCTGGGGATGCCGGACCCGTGACGACCTCGACCATCAGGAGTCCTGACTTTCATGACCGTCACCGACGCCGCCACCAGCGCCACCTCCGGCGCCGCCCTGGCACTGGACGCCGCCGCCGCGGATCTGTTGTTCCACACGGCCCAGACCGCGAACACCTTCAGCGACGAGCCAGTGTCCGACGAGCAGATCCGTGCCATCTACGACCTGGTCAAGTGGGCGCCGACCAGCATGAACTCCCAGCCGCTGCGGATCTTCCTGGTCCGTTCGCCCGAGGCGAGGGAGCGGCTGGTCGCGCATCTCAGCTCGGGTAACCAGGCCAAGACGCGGTCCGCGCCGCTGGCGGCCATCGTCGCCGCGGACGTCGACTTCCACGACAATCTGCCGCAGGTCTTTCCGCACCTGACGACGGCCAGGGACATCTTCGCCGAACCGACCTTCCGGGAGCACAGCGCGCGGTTCAACGCCGCCCTCCAGATCGGCTATTTCATTCTGGGCATCCGTGCCGCGGGACTCGCGGCCGGCCCGATGACCGGGCTCGACGCCGGCGCCGTCGACCGGGAGTTCTTCGCAGACAGGCCGCTGCGCACACTCGCGGTAATCAACATCGGCAGGCCGGGGGAGAACGCGTTCCGTTCCCGGTACCCCCGACTGGACTACGACCAGGTCATCTCCGTCCTCTGACAGCGACTTCCACCCGCCCGCCGTCCGCGTGGCTTCCTGCTGTTTTCCGAACCCCCGTCCGCGTCCCGCCCCGGCCGTCCGCGCCGCCCGCCCGGGGGCCACACTCCGAAGGATGTGAATGCGGTGCTGCCACAACAGCAGCGCATTCACGTCCTTCACATTTTTGTGAGCTGTTGCCCGCGTGAGATTTGGCGGAGCCCCAGGAACAATCCGAGGAACAGCGTGGGGCGGCGGGTGGCTGTGTTCGCGTGTTCTTGTGGGATTTTTGTCTGGTAGGGCGTTCGGCGAACGCGCGGCGGGCCGGATACGTGACCGTGCGGTTACGCGACGACTGGATGGTGATCACCTCCCGGGGGTGGTGGGTCTGTTGGATCATGATGGACGGGCGGCAGTTGTCTCGGGCGTGTCCCGACCCGGGGCGGGGGTGTTACCGTGAAATCCCGTGGACCGGCCGGGTACGGGTGTCCGGCCGGCGCAACCCACGGAAGGGTCCCAGCGTGGCGCAGGCGCACGTGACCAGGCACATCTTCGTGACCGGAGGGGTCGCCTCCAGTCTCGGCAAGGGGCTCACCGCCTCCAGCCTCGGTCGTCTCCTCAAGGCTCGTGGCCTCCGGGTCACCATGCAGAAGCTCGACCCCTACCTCAACGTCGACCCCGGCACGATGAACCCGTTCCAGCACGGGGAGGTCTTCGTCACCGACGACGGCGCCGAGACCGACCTCGACATCGGCCACTACGAACGGTTCCTGGACGTCAACCTCGACGGCAGCGCCAACGTCACCACCGGCCAGGTCTACTCGCAGGTGATCGCCCGCGAGCGCCGCGGTGGCTACCTCGGCCAGACGGTGCAGGTCGTCCCGCACATCACCGACGAGATCAAGGAGCGGATCCGCAGGCTCGCCACCGATGCCTGGGACGTGGTCATCACCGAGGTGGGCGGCACCGTCGGCGACATCGAGTCACTGCCCTACCTGGAGGCGATCCGCCAGGTACGGCACGAGGTCGGACGGGACAACGTCCTGACCGTCCACGTCAGCCTGGTGCCCTACCTGGCGCCGTCCGGGGAGCTGAAGACCAAGCCCACGCAGCATTCGGTGGCGGCGCTGCGCAGCATCGGCCTGCAGCCGGACGCGCTGGTCTGCCGGTCCGACCGGCCGCTGCCGGCCGCGCTCAAGAACAAGATCGCCCTGATGTGCGACGTGGACGACGAGGCCGTCGTCGGCGCGCCGGACGCGGCCTCGATCTACGACATCCCCAAGGTGCTGCACCGGGAGGGCCTCGACGCCTACGCGGTCCGCCGCCTGGGCCTGCCCTTCCGGGACGTCGACTGGACCGAGTGGGACACCCTGCTGCGCCGCGTCCACCGCCCGGCCAAGCTGGTCACGGTGGCGATCGTCGGCAAGTACGTCGACCTGCCCGACGCCTACCTGTCGGTCACCGAGGCGCTGCGGGCGGGCGGGTTCGCGGTGGACGCCCGGGTGGAGATCCGCTGGGTGCCCGCGGACACCTGCTCGTCCCCGCAGGCCACCGCGGTCGCGCTGGGCGGGGTGGACGGCGTGCTCGTGCCCGGCGGCTTCGGCATCCGCGGGATCGAGGGGAAGATCGAAGCGCTCCGGCACGCGCGGACGAACGGGATCCCGGCCCTGGGCCTGTGTCTGGGCCTGCAGTGCATGGTCGTCGAAGCGGCCCGCAACATGGCTGGGCTCACCGACGCGAACTCCACCGAGTTCGACTCGGACACGCCGCATCCGGTGATCTCCACGATGGCCGGCCAGCAGGCCGTGGTCGCCGGGGAACGGGACATGGGCGGCACGATGCGCCTCGGGCTGTACGCGTGCGCGCTCGCGCCCGGAACGGTCGCCCGGCGCGTGTACGGGGCCGCGGAGGTCGACGAGCGCCACCGGCACCGCTACGAGGTCAACAACGGCTACCGCGACCGGCTCACCGCCGCCGGGCTGGTGATTTCCGGGACGTCGCCGGACGGACGGCTCGTCGAGGTTGTCGAACTGCCGGTGGAGGTCCATCCGTTCTACGTCGGCACCCAGGCGCATCCAGAGTTCCGGTCCCGGCCGACACGGGCCCACCCGCTGTTCCGCGCGCTGGCCGCGGCGGCGGTCACGCACGCCGAGCAGCGCACCGGGGTGCTGCCGGTCGAGCTGCCCGACGGCATCGCGGACGTGGACGCCCAGGAGATGGTGGACGGCCAGGGGATACCGGCCGAGGTGCAGTGCTGTGAGGAGCTGGTGCCGTCGTGGCCCCCTACAACGTGACAACCGGCAGCGAGACGGCCGGCAGCGAGACGGCCGGCAGCGAGACGGCCGGCAGCGAGACGGCCGGCAGTGCGGGAGCTGGCAGTGCGGGGGAGCCCGGCGTGCGGGAACCGGACGGGGCATGGTCGGACGCTCCGTCCGTGGACAGTGCGCCCGCGGCTGGCGCGCCGTCCGCGGCGGCGAGCTACCGCTCCGACAGCGGGCACCGCTACGAGGTGGTGGAGTCCGACGTCGTCTTCACCGGGCGGATCATCCGGCTGCGCCGGGACATCGTGCGGATGCCGGACGGCGTGGTGTCCCAGCGTGACGTCATCATGCACCCCGGCGCGGTCGGGGTGGTCGCGTTGGACGAGTCCGGGCGGGTGGTGATGGTCAACCAGTACCGTCACCCCGTCCGCCGGCCTCTGTGGGAGCTGCCCGCCGGCATCCTCGACATCCCCGGGGAGCCGCTGGCGGCCGCCGCCGCCCGCGAGCTCGCCGAGGAGGCCCATCTCACGGCCGCCCGCTGGGACCTGCTCGTCGACGTCCTGGCCTCGCCCGGGATGACCGACGAGGCGTACCGCGTCTTTCTCGCCCGCGAGCTGGCGGTGATCCCGCCGTCGCGGCGGCACGTCGGCGTCCACGAGGAGGCCGAGCTGCGCACGCGGCGGGTGGATCTCGACGAGGCGGTGGCCGACGTGCTGTCCGGGACCATCACCAACGCCATGGCTGTGATCGGCATCCTGGCGGCGGCGACGGCCCGCGCCGGCGGGTTCGCCGCCCTGCGCGCCGCGGACGCACCCTGGCCGGACCGCCCAGCACCAGGAGTGCCCGTTGGATAGCCATCCGTATCCGCCCGGCCGGCGCTTCAGCGGGCCGGACGGGCGGGTGGGCGGAGCGGGCCGGGGCAGGCGGTCTTGGGTCAGTCGTTGCCGGTGAGGACGCTGCCGGCCTCGTTCACGACGACGGGGGCGTTCGCGGCGAGGACCACCGGGTCCAGCGGGAATGCCTGCCCGACGCCGGGCACGGCGAACGTCCCCTGCCAGATCACCGTAAGTGTGATCGTGTAGGTGCCGGGCTGGCGGTAGGCGTGCGACACGTAGGCGTCGGGATGCTCCCGGGGTGAGATCGCCGGGTCGAAGGGGCGGCCGGGGGAGTCCGGGCCGGTCGCGCCGTCCCCGAAGTCCCACCGGTAGTGGGGGACCGCGGTGATCGTGGCGAGCACCGGCTGGTCGACGTTGAAGACGAAGGCCGGCGGGACCGGTGTGTACACCACCGTCGGCAGGTTGGCGAAGCTGCGCCCGCTCGGCGCGACGACGAGCGTGGGCTTGGGCAGCGCCTGTTCCCGCAGGTAGTTGGTGAGCGCGGCCTGGACCTGCGCGAGGGTCGGGGCGGCACCGGGCTGCGGGTCGCACAGCGCGTTCGTGTCAGCGGCCGCCTCCGGGGCGGTCACCCACAGCAGTTCCTCGAAGCCGGTGGTCTCGGCCCCGATGTTGCAGTAGTTCAGCGGGACGACGCAGTCCCCGCAGCCGCCGCCCGCCCGCCGGCCCGCGCCGGTCGCCGGCGTCCGCTGCAGCCGCCCGCCGACGAAGATGTAGGTGTATCCGCTGTCGGTGGCGCGGGTGTCGCAGTATCCCCACAGGGCCGCGCAGGACCCGCCGGTCCGCCCGTCCGGTGCGGCGGCGGCGGGTGACACCACCGGCGGGAGCATCCCGAGCAGGGACGCCGTGACGACAAGGAGCACGACCGCCAGCACTCTCCCGGGACCGCCCAGCCGCTCCGGTGGCCCCGGGCGTTCCAGATGTCCAGGGTGCTCCGGGCCGGGGCACGGGTGAGCGTGCGGGGACGGGGCTGCCCGCGTCACGACGGCCCCGTGGTGTACAGGACGTTCTGGATGCGCCAGCCCGCCGTGCTCAGCACCAGCGTCGCGGTGGCGGCGCGGGCCGGCTGGGCGGGATAGGTCCGGACGGTGTTGCCGGCGGCGTCGAGCAGCCGGACGGCTCTGATCGCCACGGTCGCGCGCGCGGTGGCGGTCCGCTCCCCGGGCGGATCCATGACGACCGGGCCGACGGCGAGCGGATCCACGTCGGCGTGCCCGCCCTGGTCGTGGAAACCGCGGGTGACACCGACGTCGAGCATGCACGTCTGGCATCCCGGCATGGCTGTCAGGCTCACGTCCGCCACCCGTCCCTCCCGACTGGCCGTGTTGATCTCCGTGAAGTACGCCCGTACCGTCGCCAGCGCCGTCCTGGCCGGGTCGGCGGGCGGCGGCCCGGACAGTGTGGCCGCCGCCGGTGACACGGGCCCGGCCGGGCCTGGATCGCCGGTGACCGGCCCGTCCGGCTGGCCGGCCGGGCCGAACGACTGCGCCCTGGGCGGAGCCGGGGCACCCGTGGTGGCCGCACTGCCGCCACAGCCGGCCGCCACCGTGAGGACGATGGCGGCCAGCAGACACCGGGCCGGCAGACACCGGGCGTGTCGTGGCGGTCCACTGTCTGTCCGCATCAGATGTGAGGATAGCCTCAGCCCTTTACACGTACGGACAGGGGCTGGCAAATCGCCCCGGCAGACGCGTCGTCCCAGGTGGTCGGGTGCGATCCGCGCGATATGGGCGGAGGCCGCCCGCCGGGCACCTACACTCACGTCGATGGCGAGCCACGTACATCGACGACGAGCGCGGGCGTGGGGATGGGTTGATGGGCTGATGGCCGGCGAGTCCGTTGTCGCCCCTGGCGGTGACCATGCTGTCTCTGAGGATGACCGGCGCCCACCTGGCCTGACCGCGGCCCATACGGCCCATACGGCCGGTGCGGCTCACGCGGCCGGTGCGGCTCACGCGGCCGGTGCGGCTCACGCGGCCGGTGCGGCTCACGCGGCCGGTGCGGCTCACGCGGCCGGTGCGGCCGGTGCGCGCAGGGTACGCGCGTGAGCATGCCGGCCGGCCCGGAGCCCGTGGCCGGGGACCCGGCCGTCGTGGTCGAGCGCTTCCTCGACCATCTGGCGGGCGAGCGCGGGCTCGCGCGCAACTCGGTCCTCGCCTACCGGCGCGACCTGCGCCGCTACCTGGAGCACCTGCACCTGCGCGGGGTGCGTTCGCTGGCCGATGTGGACGAGTCCGAGGTGGCCGAGTTCGCGGCCACCCTCCGGGAGGGGGCCGGCGAGCACCCGCCGCTGGCGACGTCGTCGGTGGCGCGGATGCTCGTCTCGGTCCGGTCGCTGCACCGCTTCGCCGCGCGGGAGGGCGAGGTCACCTCGGACGTCTCCCGGCCGGTGCGCCCGCCGACCCCGCCGCGCCGGCTGCCCAGGGCGCTCACCGTCGACCAGGTGGTGGCCGTTCTGCGCGCCGCGTCCGCGTCCGCCGCCGGCGGTCCCGGCGGTGATCCCGCCGAGGGGAGCCGGCAGCTGCGGGCGGCCGCGCTGCTGGAACTGCTCTACGGGACGGGCGCGCGCATCTCCGAGGCCGTCGGCCTCGACGTCGACGACCTGGATCTGGACGCGGCGTCGGTGCGGCTGCGCGGCAAGGGTGGCCGGGCCCGGGTCGTCCCGCTCGGCCGGTACGCCGGGGAGGCGCTGGCCGCCTACCTGGTCCGGGCGCGGCCGGTGCTGGCGAGCCGGCGGGCGTCCCCGGCGGTCTTCCTGTCCCGGCGGGGGACCAGGCTGTCGCGGCAGAGCGCCTGGACGGTGCTGCGGACCGCGGCCGTGGCGGCCGGCGTGGAGGGCGTGTCACCGCACGTGCTGCGGCACTCCTTCGCGACCCACCTGCTCGACGGCGGGGCCGACGTGCGGGTTGTCCAGGAGCTGCTGGGCCACGCGTCGGTGAGCACCACCCAGATCTACACGCTGGTCACGGTGGACCGGCTGCGCGAGGTGTACGCGACGTCGCATCCCCGGGCGCTGGGCAGCGCCCGGCCGGCCCGGAGCTGACGCGCTCCCGGCGCACACCCGCCACCTGCGCACGCCACCTGCGCACGCCACCTGGAGACGCTGCCCGGCTCATGCCGCCTCGCCTGTGGCCGCCCGCCCACGGCAGGACGGCCGGGCTGGCCGCGGGTGGGGCCACCAGCGGATGGGCGCCCGCCCGCGTCTGTCGGCCTGCCCTGTCGCCGGGCAGGCCGCGCGGCTCAGGACGGGGTGTACGGCCCCAGGCTCGGCATGCCGTTGGACGGGGCCGGCGTGGGCACCCCTCCGACGCCTCCGACGCCCTGCGTGCTGCGCTCGGCGAGTGTCTCGCCGACCTTGCGCGCGATCGCCTCCATCAGGCGCAGTGCCTGCGGCAGCGACAGGTTGAGCACCACTTCGCTGTCGTTCGTCATCGCGAAGCGAACCGATACGTCCGCCATTGCTCGACCTCTTCCGCCTGGTTCTGTGGATCTCGCCGCTGTTCGTGGAATGGAACGGTACGACCCGTCCTCGAACGACGCGCGGCCGGGGTTGTCCAACGTTCCATGGATGTCACGCAACGCCATGTCATGGTCGCGAAGTGTTGTAAGAACGGAATTGTTTCCGTCGTTCACCTTCTGCCGCTCCTCTGCCTGATCGGTACGGCCGCGTCCGTTGAGAAGACTCCCGCCCCCCGGCGTCCGCCGGCGTTCTACAGGACGATCAACGCCCGTAGCTGTCACGTTGTTCAGGCATAGTCCCGCATTCGCTCCCGGGTCGGGTGACCGGGGGTACCCATGGGTGAACCCAGGCGTATGGATACACTTCGAGCCAGTCGGAAGTACTCGGGGTGGCAGGATCAGGAGCGGTGGCCCGGCCGGGCCGGGTGACCAGGCTGGCCAGAGCGGGCTGGTCAGGGCCGGTTCGAGGGCAGGGCGGGTTCGGGCGACACCGGCCTCTCGGTGTTCCGGGGCCGCTTCGCCGCCCACCGGCCTCCGTGACCGGCGACGGATGCGCCTGATCGGTCCGCCGGCGATCAGAATGCCCTGTGGGCGGGTCATGCGGCAGGATGTGGCCCATGGGCTCTCCTGGCGATCTACCTGACGTCTCGTTGTTGACGATCTCCATCCTTGGTGGCACGGGACCACAGGGCCGCGGGCTCGGGCGCCGTCTGGCCATCGCGGGCAACCGGGTCGTGCTGGGCTCGCGTTCCGCCGAGCGCGCCGGGGAGACCGCCGCGAAACTGGGCGCGGCCGGCTGGGCTGTCACCGGCGCGGACAACGCCACCGCCGCCGCCGCCGGCGACATCGTGATCGTCGCCGTGCCCTGGGACGGCCA
The DNA here is from genome assembly GCF_920664355.1 of Protofrankia sp. CiP1_Cm_nod2. Lineage (NCBI taxonomy): Bacteria > Bacillati > Actinomycetota > Actinomycetes > Frankiales > Frankiaceae > Protofrankia > Protofrankia sp. CiP1_Cm_nod2. The sequence continues at coordinate 15,409 of NZ_CAKKTL010000021.1, read as the reverse complement.
CGGCGAGCTGCTCACCAGCCTGCGCGCCGAGCTCGCCGGCAAGATCATCATTGACTGCGTCAACCCGCTCGGCTTCGACAAGGGCGGCGCGTTCGTGCTCCCGGTGCCCGAGGGCAGCGCGGCCCAGCAGGCTGCGGCACTGCTGCCGGAGAGCGCTGTGGTGGCCGCGTTCCACCATGTCAGCGCGGTGCTGCTGGAGGACGAGACGGTCAGCGAGATCGACACCGACGTTCTTGTCCTGGGTGACGACCGGCAGGCCACCGACACCGTCATAGCCCTGGCGGGCCGGATCGCCGGCATCCGCGGGGTCTACGCGGGCAAGCTGCGCAACGCCGCCTCCGTCGAGGGGCTGACCGCGAACCTGATCTCGGTGAACAGGCGTTACAAGTCCCACGCGGGGCTACGTGTGACAGACGTTCAGTAACGTTTGGCGGTAATAGCTAGCTGTAGCAGCAGGTAGCAGCAGGTAGTGGCAGCTCGAGTCAGGCGTTCTGTGGCGAATGTTTCATCACAGTGTTCCCCCACGGGCGTCCGGCGTTCCCCCGCGGACGTCCGGCCCGGCTGGCGGGCCCGGCTGGCGTAGGTGGCAATCGACCGGGGTAGGTGGCGACGGTGACGGCGAGCGGCCGGGACGATCCCGGCATCGACGATCTCAGTAACATCGACGATCTTGGTGACGAAGTGGACGATCTTGGTAACGAGGTGGCGGTGCCCCGGCGGGTGACCCGTGTGGTCTCACTCGTCCCCAGCCTGACCGAAGCCATCGCGCACACCGCGCCCGGCCTGCTGGTCGGGGCGACGGCCTGGTGCTCCCGCCCGGCCGACCTCGACGTGACCCGCGTGCGCGGGACGAAGAACCCGGACATCGCCACGATCCTCTCCCTCGCCCCGGACGTGGTCTGCGCCAACGCCGAGGAGAACCGGGACGTCGATCTCGACCAGCTCCGGGCGGCTGGCGTCCCGGTGTGGGTGACGGCGCCGGCCAGCGTGGACGCCGCCCTGGTCAGCCTCGAGCGGATGCTGCGGGGCGCCTGCCGCCTCGACCGGCCGGACTGGCTGGCCGCCGCCCGCGCGACCTGGGCGGCCCCATACCGCGGGCCGCGGCGCAGCGCGCTGGTCCCGGTGTGGCGCCGGCCCTGGATGGCGGTGGGGCGGGAGACGTTCACCGGTGACGTCCTGCGCCGGCTCGGGGTCGACAACGTGCTCGCCGGCCATCCGCAGCGTTATCCCCGGATCCACCTGGACGAGGTGCCGCCCGTCGACCTGGTGGTGCTGCCCGACGAGCCGTACCCGTTCAGCCCCGCCGACGGCCCGGAGGCGTTCGGGGACACCCCGGTGGTGTGCGTCTCCGGCCGCCACCTGACCTGGTACGGGCCGTCCCTGGTATCGGCCCGCGCCGTCCTCGACGCCCAGCTCTCCCACCCGGTCACCACCCCCGCCCGCACCTGACATCCGCGGTGCCGTCGCCGCCGGCCCATGCCGGGGCCGGAGATAGGGCTGTCACGAACGGATACCACCCGCCCACGTCACGTCTTCTGATCAGCCCTGAAGGACGTGGGCGTGATGCTTTGACGACAACCGCTGGGCGGGCCTGGTGGTGGCGGCCTGCCCAGCGGTGTCGGGTGTGCTCAGTGGTAGCTGTGTTCGATGGTGGGGAAGGTGCCGCCGCGGACCTCCTCGGTGAAGCGCAGCGCCGCGTCGGCGAGGATGGAGCGCAGGTCGGCGTAGTGCTTGACGAACCGGGCGTGCGCGTCGGAGAGGCCGGCCATGTCCTGCCAGACCAGGACCTGCGCGTCGCAGTCCGGACCGGCCCCGATACCGATGACCGGGATGGTCAGCTCCTTGCTCACCCGGGCGGCGAGATCGGACGGGACCACCTCGAGCACGACGGCGAACGCGCCGGCCGCCTCCAGCGCGAGCGCGTCGGCGAGCAGGGCGTCACCGGCGTTGCCGCGGCCCTGCACCCGGTAGCCGCCGAGGACGTTCACGCTCTGCGGGGTCAGCCCGAGGTGGGCCATGACCGGGATGCCGGCTGCCACCAGCGCGGCGACCTGCGGGACCACCCGGGCGCCCCCTTCGAGCTTGACCGCCTGGGCGCCGCCGTCCTTCAGGAAACGCGCCGCGTTGTCGATCGCCTGCTCCACCGACTTCTGGTAGGAGCCGAAGGGCAGGTCCGCGACGACCATCGCGTGGGTGGTTCCGCGGACGACCGCGCGTACCAGCGACAGCATCTCCTCCACCGTCACCGGGACGGTGGTGTCGTAGCCGTAGACGACGTTGGCCGCCGAGTCGCCGACGAGCAGCACCGGCACGCCCACCTCGTCGAAGATGCGGGCGGTGGTCGCGTCGTAGGCGGTGAGCATCGCCCACTTCTCCCCGCGGTCCTTCGCTGCCTGGACCTCCCGGACGGTGGTCCGGCCGCGGCGGGCCGCGCTGCCGCGGGCCGCCGCGGCCGGCCCTGATCCTGATCCTCCCGCTGAGCTGCCCGGTGCCGTCGACGCGCCGTACAGCGTCGTCGCTTCCCCGGCCGCGGCGGTGGGCGCGGCGGAACAGACTTCCGCTGTCCTGTTCATGCGATCTCCTGTTGGTCCGTCCGGGCGCTGGCGCGTCCCGGCGTCCCCTCCATGCTGCCACCGGGGCGGAAACAGATGCGTCGTGGCCTGGCTCACCGTAGGCTTCGATCTTGGATGTAGGGGGCGCCATCCGACGGTCGGGACACAACTTCGGCGGACGGGACCTATGGGGCACAGCAGGAACCACAGAGGTGGACGGCAGTGGCCGCGGGTGAGCGGGCGCGCTGTGTCGAACCCGATGCCGAACCCGATGCCGGACCCGATGCCGGGCCTGTCGCGGTATCCGGCGTGGCGCCGCCGACGGCTCTCGACGCCGCCCTCGCCACCGTTGCCGGCACGGCCCTCGATAGGGCCCGGGGCGTGCCGGTCACGGCCCGCGGGACGGCCCGTGCGGTGGCCTCCGGCATGGGGTTCGACCAGGTGTACCCGGGCCGGCCGTCCGCGGGCCGGGGCCGGGGCGGGACGTCCGTCGTGACGATGCCGGGCGGATGCGCGTCCGGGCCGGCGCGATCGGCGGCCGGCGAGCAGCACCACCCACCTGTCGACCGGCGCGGGCCCGAGCCGGCGCGGCCACCGATGCGCGCGCCGGGGCGTCCCCGCGACACCCGCCGGGACGAAGCGATCATCAGCGCGACCCTGCACACGCTCGCCGACTACGGGTTCGCCGGGCTGTCGATGGAGGCGGTCGCGGCGCGGGCCGGGGTCGGCAAGGCAACGGTCTACCGGCGGTGGCCGACCAAGGACGCCCTGGTCGTCGAGGCACTGGGCACCCTTGCGGATCTCTCGGGCGGGGCACAGACCGGGTCGCTGCGCGACGATCTCGTCGCCTGGCTGAACACCGTGCGCAAGCACAGCATCCAGACGCTGGCCGGTCGCATCCTGCCCAGGCTGCTGGCCGAGAAGGAGGAACATCCCGATCTGTTCGAGGCCTACCGCCGGCGGGTCATGGCACCGGTGCGGGACCGGGTGGCCGCTCTGCTGCGTGACGGCATCGTCTCGGGGGAACTGAGCCCCGACATCGACATCGACATGATCATCGACATGCTGGTCGGCTCCGTCGCCTACTGGCAGTACACCGGGCACCTGCGTGACGTCAGCGGCTCCCGGATCACCGGGGTGGTCGACACGGTCCTGCGCGGGATCCTCCAGCGTTCCGGGCCCGACACGGCCGAGCTGCCGGCGGGCCAGCCGACAGCGGGGATACCGGCCGTCGGCTGACCCGCTGGCCACACCGGCGTGACGGGCCGCGGCCCGCCGCTGTCACCCCGCCGCCGAATGATCGCGTCATCTTTGGCCCAGGGTGCCGCCAATCCGGACTCGGCTGTGACAATACGTCACGGGTCTGGTTGTCGGGATGCCGTGCCGGGGCGTTCGGACAGGCCAGTCGCTAAGGTCGGCTGGGAGCTATCCGATCGGTGCTCTTTGGACCACCTGCCCGCCCGCGACGGCGAGCCGACATCGTTCAGCCCTCTTCAGCGCGGAGGCTGCCATGGACAAGCAGCAGGAGTTCGTTCTGCGAACCCTCGAGGAACGCGACATCCGGTTCATCCGGTTGTGGTTCACCGACGTCCTCGGCGTGCTGAAGTCCGTCGAGATCGCGCCGGCCGAACTGGAGGGGGCGCTCGCCGAGGGCATCGGGTTCGACGGGTCGTCCATCGAGGGCTTCGCCCGGGTCCACGAGGCGGACATGCTCGTCAAGCCGGATCCGTCGACCTTCCAGGTGCTGCCCTGGCGCGGGGACAGCCCGGTGACCGCGCGGATGTTCTGCGATCTCGTCATGCCGGGTGGCGCGCCGTCCCCGGCGGATTCCCGCTGGGTCCTGCGGCGGACGCTGGCCACCGCGGCGGAGGCCGGTTTCACCTTCTACACCCATCCCGAGATCGAGTTCTTCCTGTTGCGGCAGCCGCCGCGGCGCGGTGCGCCGGTGCCGCCGCCGGTCGACGACTCCGGGTATTTCGACATCACGCCGAACGACATCAGCCATGATTTCCGGCAGCAGGCCATCGGGGTGCTCGAGCGGCTGGGTATCTCCGTCGAGTTCAGCCACCACGAGGTGGCGCCCGGCCAGCAGGAGATCGACCTGCGATACGCCGACGCCCTGACGATCGCCGACAATATCATGACATTTCGTCAGGTGGTGAAGGAGGTCGCGCTGCGGCAGGGTATCTACGCGACGTTCATGCCGAAGCCGTACAGCGACCAGGCCGGGTCGGGCATGCACACCCACCTCAGCCTTTTCGAGGGTGACCGGAACGCTTTCTACGACCCGACCGACCCCTATCATCTCTCCAAGGTCGCGCAGGCTTTCATCGCCGGTCTGCTCGTTCACGCGGCCGAGATCACCGCGGTGACCAACCAGTGGGTGAACTCCTACAAACGGATCGTCGGCGACCAGCGTGCCGGTGAGGTGCTGGAGGCGCCCGCCTATGTGTGCTGGGGGCACAACAACCGTTCCGCCCTGGTGCGGATACCGTTGCACAAGCCGAACAAGCCGAACGCGACCCGGATCGAGTTCCGGTCGCCGGACAGCGCCTGCAATCCCTATCTGGCGTTCGCGTTGATACTCGCCGCGGGCCTGCGGGGCATCCAGGAGGGGTACGAGCTGCCGCCGCCGGCGGCGGACGACGTGTGGACCCTGACCGAGCCGCAGCGCAACGAGCGGGGCATCACGGCGCTGCCCGGCACGCTGGAGGAGGCGATCGCGACCATGGAGCGGTCGGAGCTGGTGCGCGACACGCTCGGCGCCGACCTCTTCGAGTTCTTCCTGCGGAACAAGCGGGCCGAGTGGGCCGAGTACCGCCGCCAGGTCACGCCGTTCGAGATCGACCGGTACCTGCCCGTTCTCTGACCGGCCCTGTTCCGTGACAGGCCCTGTTCTCTGGCCGGCCTCCGTCCCTCTGGCCGGCCCTGGGCGGGGACGGTCGTGACCGTCCCGTGGCCGGGCCGGGAAGGTCTGCCACGCGGGTCCGCCCGGTCCGCTGAAAAGGTGATATCGGGTAACTGGTGGCCAGTCGTCGAGAAATAGCGTGAAACGATTTACCTGAATCCGGATTCGGACCCATGGCGACTGGAAGTGGCCGGTTGCTTGCGCTCCGCCGCTCTGGCCTCTAAAGTCCAGTCCCGATGGACCGCAAAAGCGGCCTGTGACGACCTGGCCGAGGTATGCGGCGAACTGTGTCGGCCATACGGCCGTGCTTCCGTGCCCGTCGTCCACCGGGTGCGGTCGCCTGCGGTTCATCACATATGAAAAAGGCACCTGGAACAGCCGCGGAACAGCTCCGTGGAACAGCTCCGTGGAACAACGCGCAGGCCCGGCGGAACAGGCGTGCGGACAGGTGCGATCATTATCGGCCGTTCAGCGGGCGATGACATCCGAAAGGGAAACGTGATGACGACTACAACTGGCCTGGACGCCGCCGAGCTGGCGGCGGAACACGCCGAGCTGCTTCCGGAGCGTTCGGCGATGGCCGTCTGGGACTACACCGACCTCGGCTGGGCCGCTGGGCTCTTCGGCGGTCTGTTCGCCACGGCGGCCGACTACGTCGGCGGCGCCTTCTTCGTCCAGTTCTGACGGGA